>CBDUFA010000202.1:0-3926 GCA_965366295.1 uncultured Hyphobacterium sp. | reverse complement strand
GACGCTGGACAGTCTTCTGCCGACGGGCAGCGAGCTGGGGCAGGACCCGCCGCCACGCCGCTCGGTGCTGGCGAGCTCGACCCTGGCGGTTCTGGAAGTCGCCAAGGACGGTCATGCGGAATTGCGCCAGGCCAAGGCCTATGATCCCATCGAGGTGAAGGGTAAGGAGACGCCGGAGGCATGACCGACAAGCCGGACGCCATAACCGAAGCGATCGAAAAGCTGCGCGCGCGGGCCGAGCGCCAGGGCGCGGCCGAAACCGGCAGCGACGACAAGGGTCCGCGCCTGGCCGTCGATGGCGAGAAGGAACGCCTTCGCCGCCTGGAGGCACTGTTGTTTGCGGCCTCCGAACCGCTGGATATCGAGACCTTGCAGACGCGTTTGCCGGCCGAGTCGGACGTCGAGAAATTGCTGGCCACGCTGCAGGATCAATATGCCGACCGGGGCGTACAGCTCGCTGAAGTGGGCGGACGCTGGCGGTTCGAGACGGCACCGGATTTGCGCGGTCTGCTGGAGGAAATCCGCGAGGAACCGCGCAAGCTTTCCGATGCCGGGCTGGAGACACTGGCGATCATTGCCTACCACCAGCCGGTCACCCGCGCCGAGATCGAGGAAATCCGCGGTGTGGCCGTCTCCAAGGGCACGCTGGACCTGTTGTTCGAACTGGGCTGGATCCGCCCGCGCGGACGCCGCCGGTCGCCGGGCCGGCCGGTGACTTATGGCACCACGAACGGCTTTCTGCAGTATTTCGGCCTCGCCGGGATTGCCGATCTGCCGGGGCAGGCGGACCTGAAGGCGGCCGGGCTGCTGGATGCGCGCCTGCCGCCGGGCTTTGAAGTGCCCGATCCCGGGCTGGGCGGTGCCTCGGACGACGAGGATCCGCTCGATCCGGAGGATGATGCGCACCTCTTCCATGTCGATTTCATGGATGGCGATGAAGACGAGAGCTGATTTCCTGACCAGGAAAATAGACGCGGGGCGCTGGCTCGTTTAATCCTTTAATCCGAAGTTCCGCGGGAGGAAGTTATGGCACCGGGCATTTGGCAAATCCTGATTATTGTTGTTCTGGTCGTATTGCTGTTTGGTGCCGGCCGGATTTCCGGGCTGATGGGCGAAGTCGCCAAGGGCATTACCAGCTTCCGGCAAGGCCTGAAGGAAGGTGCTGACGGCGAGAGCGATGACGATGATGGCGACGGCTCGATCAGCGATGACAGCGATACGCCGGCCAGCTCCGCTTCGCGCGAGGAAGAAACGACGCGGAACTAGGGGCCGGACATGAATCCCGGCATTGGTGCTCCCGAATTAATGGTCCTGGCGGTGCTGGCCCTGATAGTGGTCGGCCCGAAAGACCTGCCGATGATGTTCCGGCGGATCGGCCGCTTCGTCGGACAGGCGCGCCAGATGGCGCGCGATTTCCAGCGCAGCTTTGACGATATGGGCCGCGAGGCGGAGATGTCCGAATTGCGCCGTGAAATCGAGGCCTTGAAGTCCGGCAACCCGGTGGCAGGCGTGACGCGTGACCTGGATGCCGTGAAGCGCGACCTGGCCGAGCTCGAGCACGATGACATCGTGCAGAAGAAGATCGCGGCCGCCGACAAGGCGCGGGAGCCCAAGGCCAAGCCGGACCCGGACACGGTGCCGGAGGACGAGAACAAGATTGCGCCACCGGAATCGGGCCCGACCGTCGAGCCCTACAAGAAGCCGTCGCGCGCCAAAGCCAAGCCGGCAGCTGACGAATGAACGAAAAAATCGGGACCGACACACCAGACGATGATGACGAGGTCGAGGCCAGCCGCGCGCCGTTGATGGATCATCTCAACGAGTTGCGGACACGGCTGATCCGGCTCGTGATCGTGCTCGCCATCGGCTTCGTGGTCTGCTTCATCTTCGCCGAGCCGATCTACAATTTCCTGCTCGTACCGTTCGAGGATGCAGCCGCACGGGTGCGCGAGGGCGATCTGGGGCTTCGGCTGATCTTCACCGCGCCGCTGGAATTCTTCTTCGTGAAGGTCAAGCTGGCCTTCTTCGGGGCGCTGATCCTGGCTTTTCCCTGGTTCGCCTATGAGGTCTATGCCTTTGTCGCGCCCGGGCTTTACCGCAATGAACGCGGGGCGTTTGCGCCTTTCCTTCTGGGCGCGCCGGCCCTGTTCGTGGCGGGCATGTCCTTTGTCTATTATTTCGTCCTGCCCTTCGTGATGCGCTTTGCTCTCAGCCAGGAGCAGATGGGCACGGGCGGTGGACCATCGATCGAGTTGCTGACCCGGGTGTCGGATTATCTCAACCTGGTGACCACGCTGATCCTCGCCTTCGGGCTCAGTTTCCAATTGCCCATCCTGTTGATGCTGCTGGGCGGCGCCGGGATCGTGAACTCGAAGCAGCTGGTGAATTTCTGGAAGTTTGCCCTCGTCGGCATCTTCGCGTTTGCGGCCTTCGTGACTCCGCCCGACCCGATCAGCCAGTTGATCCTGGGCTCCGTGCTGATGGGGCTTTATGGCCTTTCCATCATCGGTGTGAAGCTGGTCGAGAAGCGCGGCGAGAAGGTCGCGGCCGAATCCGAATCCTGATCGCGGCATTGCCAGCCAGATTGCCCGCCGCTATCACGCGCGAAACGCCCAGACTCCAGAGATTTCCATGCACGACATCCGTTTGATCCGCGATAATCCCGAAGCCTTCGACGCCGGGCTGGCCAGGCGTTTCCTGCCGCCCCAGGCCGACGAGATCCTGCGGCTTGACCGCAAGCGCCGCGAAGCCGTCAGCCGGCAACAGGAAGCAGAGACGGAACGCAACGCCGTGTCCAAGCAGATCGGCCAGGCAAAAGCCAAGGGCGATGAGGATGAGTTCAACCGGCTGCGTTCAGAAGTCGACCGGCTGAAAGGCGTGCTCGAGGAGAGCGGCGAGGAAGCGGCCAAGTTCGACGAGGCGCTGAACCAGCACCTGGCCGGCCTGCCGAATATCCCGATGGACGATGTGCCCGTCGGCGAGGATGAAGACGCGAACGAGGAGGTGCGCGGCTGGGGCGAGCCGAAGGCCTTCGACTTCGAGCCGCGCGACCATGTCGATCTCGGCGAGCGCCTCGGCCAGCTGGATTTCGAAGGCGCCGCTGCCATGTCCGGCGCGCGCTTTGCAGTTTTGCGTGGCGGCCTGGCCCGCCTGGAGCGTGCGCTGGCGCAATTCATGCTCGATCTGCATACCGGCGAGCATGGATTTACCGAGGTCAGCCCGCCCTACATGGTGCGGGACGAAGCCATGTATGGCACGGGCCAACTACCGAAATTCGCCGAGGATTCCTTCCACACCGACAATGGCTACTGGCTGATCCCGACATCGGAAGTGCCGCTGACCAATCTGTTCCGCGAAGCGATCCACAAGGAGGCCGATTTCCCGGCCCGCCTGACGGCCTTCACGCCCTGTTTCCGGTCGGAAGCCGGCTCGGCGGGGCGCGATACGCGCGGCCTGATCCGCATGCACCAGTTCCACAAGGTGGAGATGGTGTGCGTGACCCGTCCGGAAGAGTCCGAGGCCGAGCTCGAGCGGATGACGAATTGTGCCGAGGAGGTGCTGCGCAAGCTGGAGCTGCCCTACAGGGTGATGCTGCTGTCCTCCGGCGATATGGGGTTCGGTGCGCGCAAGACCTATGATCTCGAGGTCTGGCTGCCGAGCCAGAAGACCTATCGCGAGATCTCGTCCTGCTCGAATTGCGGGGATTTCCAGGCCCGCCGCATGAATGCGCGCTTCCGCCGCGACGGCGAGAAGAAGCCGGAATTCCTGCACACGCTGAACGGTTCGGGCGTGGCGGTTGGCCGCGCCATGCTGGCAGTGATGGAAAACCACCAGAATGCGGATGGCTCGATCACCATTCCCGACGTGCTGCGCCCCTATATGGGCGGGCTCGAGGTGCTGGGCGCATGAAGAATCCCCGCATCCTT
>CBDUFA010000201.1:0-3943 GCA_965366295.1 uncultured Hyphobacterium sp. | reverse complement strand
TCGGCCGAAGCAGTGATATTCCCGCCAGCGCTGCGGGCCCCGCCCATCATCACGATCTGCTCGATCCGGCCGGCAATGCCCGGGGCTTTGGCGAGTGCCTTGGCAAGATTGGTTGAAGGCCCGGTAATGACGAGCGTTGCGGGCGGGAGCGCCTCATCGGATAGCCGCCGGACCAGGAAATCGACCGCGTGTTCCGCCTGCGGTGCCGGGTGGTCTGCCGGAAGCACCACAGAGCCGAGCCCGGTCTCACCGTGAATATGATCGGCAAAGACCGGGGCTTCCACCAGCGGGCGGGCGCATCCCGGATAGACCGGCACTTGCGTCATGCCGGTCAGCGCCAGCAAGCCAAGCGCGTTCTGGGTACAGGTCTCGACGCGCACATTCCCGGCCACCGTGCAAATGGCTTCGATGGTGAAATCCTCGGGCGAGGCCAGCGCGGCCATCAGCGCGAAGCAGTCATCAATCCCGGGATCGCAATCGATAATGATGGGGCGCGGCATGTGCCATCAGGCTCCAGTCTGGCTGAAGCCGAATCCTAGAGATGTCATCGGGTTACGGCAAAGCCGAATGCTTTGGTGCCTATTCCAGCCGCTCCGCCGCGGCCGAGGCCGCTTCGGCGAGCGCGATCAGCTGGTCACTGTCCGCATCCAGCGGCGTCGGCGCAATCGCTGTCGGATAGGCTTCGGCCAGAGCAGCCAGCGCCGCCAGCAGTGCATCGGCGGTGCCCGCATCCAGCGCTCGGATCTCGTCGAGATGGCGTTGTGTCATGACTTCTGCCGCGCGATGAAATCCGAACCCGTCGAGATAGGGGCCATTGTGCATATCGGCGTTGGCCGCGAACTCGTATTGCAGCGCGGCCCGCATGATCATGTTGACCGCGACCTGGGCGGCAATGGAGGCTTCGCTGTGTCCGCTGTCCGGCGCATAGGCTTCCGCGGAATCGATGGCCGCCAGCACAATATCGACATTGGCGCGGATCTGTTCATCGGTGCTGCCGTCATAGGGCGCAGCCGCCGCTGTTGCGAGCGCGTCGCCGAACTCCGGCGCGCCCAGGCCGACGACCACCTCTTCGAGGTCGACATAGATTTCCGAGATCGGGTGGGTGAACATTTCAGCCGCTACCGCGCGGCGATCGGCATCATAGGCCGCGATGCCGGCAAGATAGTGTGCCCGCATCACTTCCAGCGCGGTCAGATAGGTCACGGGATTGGCGGCTGCCTGGGCCGGATCGATGCCGAATTCGCCGCCGCCACCGCTTTCGCCGCCCTCTCCGCTCTCGCCACCTTCGCCGGCCGGTGCGGAATATCCGCCGCCTTCGCCGCCGGTGGACGGGGCGCGCTCGCCCTCGCCTTCGCCCTCATTCATCGGCGAGCAGGCGGTCAGCCCAACAAGCAGGGCGGCCACGCCGGCGCGTCCCAGCAAATTCTTCTTGCGCTCGATGGACATGATGGTTTTGCTCCGGCAGCTCTTGTTTGCTGATATATCTCTATTGCTTCTGAAAACCATTCGCAACAGGCGAGCCCATGATCGAGCTGGAAAATGTCTGCACCGCGGAAGACGTCGCGGCCCTGGCCCGGCTGATCTCGCGGGGTGAATATGACGAAGGCACCAGGACGGCGGGCCGCGCCGCGCGCCAGGTCAAGCTGAACGAACAACTCGAGGCTGGCGGCGTGATGGACACAGTGCGCCGGACTGTCCAGCGCGCGCTCGACCAGCATCCGCTCTACAAGGCCTATGCCCAGCCCAAATCAACTGTGCGCATGCTGGTCTCCCGTTACGGACCCGGGAAAGCCTATGGCGCTCATGTCGACGAGCCGGTCATGGGCGGCAAGCGCGTGGATTTGTCCTTCACCCTCTTCCTCAGCGACCCGGAGAGCTATGAGGGCGGCGAGCTCTCCATGCTGGAAGCCGGCGGGTCGGTTGATGTGAAGCTGCCGGCAGGTCATGCCGTTCTCTATTCGACCAATGCCCTGCATGAAGTGCGCGAAGTGACGCGGGGTGAGCGGCTGGCCGTGGTCGGTTGGGTCCGCAGCCTGATCCGCGCGCCGCAGCAACGGGAAATCCTGTTCGAGCTGGATGTCGCCACGCGCACCGTGTTCGAGGCCGAAGGCAAGACGCCGCTCTATGACACGCTGGCCAAGACCCGCGCCAATCTGATGCGGATGTGGGCTGACGACTGAGCCTGCCGCACACGCCTGTTCAAACTGTCATCAAAGCCCGCTAGAGGGATGCCCATGAAAAAGCTACTCACCGCCTCCGCCGCCCTGTTGCTGTCCGCCACGCCGGCCTTCGCCTGGGGCAAGATCGGTCACCGCGTCACCGGTGCCATTGCCGAACGCCATCTCGGTGAGGCGGCCCGCGCCGCCATTACCGAGCTGCTGGGCGTGGAAGACCTCGCCGAAGCGTCCAACTGGCCGGACTTCATGCGGTCCAGCAGCGAGGATTTCTGGCGCGCCTCGGGGCCATTTCACTATGTGACCATCCCGGAAGGCACCGAGTACGACGTCTCGATGGCGCCGGAAGCGGGCGATGCCTACACCGCGCTGCAGCACTTTTCCGAAGTCGTCGTCGACGAGGATGCGCCGCTCGAAGAGCGCCAGCGTGCACTGCGTTTCATCGTGCATATCATCGGCGATTTGCATCAGCCCATGCATGCCGGAGATGGCACGGACCGCGGCGGCAATGACGTCAATGTCATCTTCTTCGAACATGTCACCACGCTGCACCTCGCCTGGGACGAGGACATGGTGCGCCACGAAGAATTGTCCTACTCGGAAATGACAGACTGGCTCGACCGCCGCATCACGCCGGAACAGGTCGAGGCCTGGTCGGTGACCGATCCGCGGGTCTGGATTGCCGAGAGCGCTGAAATCCGCCCGACGCTCTATCCCGACGATGCCCATCTGCAATGGGGTTATGTTTTCGAGCACCGGGGCACGATGCGCACCCGCCTGTCGCAGGGCGGCATCCGCATGGCGGCCTATCTCAACGAACTGTTCGCCGAATAGGCGCTATTGCGTCCGCACCGCCACGCTGGTGGCACCGACCGGCTGGCCGCCTGGCGTCCTGAACCAGATGAAGACGCGGTTGGTCGCGGGCGCATTGGCCACATCCCCGGCGCTACGCACGAAAGCGGCAAAGGTCAGCGTCCCGTCGGCCGTGAACAGCTGGGAAAAACTCTGGGCGCGGCTGGTCTCGCACTGGCCGGTGGCGGCGTTGGTGCGGCAGATTTCGAGGGTCTGGAATTGCGGCGCATCCGGACCGGCCTCGATCGACACGACGACATTGCCGACCGAGCCGAGATTGGCGGTGGCGACAGAGAATGCGCCCGCACCGCCACCCGCTGGTAATTCCACAATGCCGTTATTGCCGGTCGTCGCCGACAGGGCGATCACGTCCGGCAAGGACAGCTGGGTCGAGGTGAAGAGCAGCGTGTTCACCCCGTTTGCGGCGGTAGCGCCACGCCGGTTGGCGCAGGAGGTATCGATGCGGATGTCCCCGGCGGCGAGCGCGGTGTTGTGGGTCAGCGAGATCACGAAGGTCTGGAGGCCGCCCGCCGGGATATCTGCCAGATCGCCCGGACTGCCAATGGGCGCATTGGTCGCCGGGTCTGTCGGCTGGAATGTGAACTGGCTGGCACCGTGAACCTGCAGGCCGCAATCCTCGGCCATCGATCCGGTCGAGGCGGGATTGATGACGGTCACGAAGGCGGTGGCCGCGGAGCCTGACTGGACAGTCCGGCTGTAGGGCAGCACGGCGGAGCGGACCTGCATGCCTTCGGGCCGATAGTCGCGCACATTGAAACCGGCCGTCCGGAGCGAGCGGGCATTGTCGGCCGTGGTCGTATTGTCGTCCGATGGCGAGCCCGGTGTGACGGAAACGCCCGGGCCAATGCCGCACGGTCCGTTCAGGCAATCGGGCTGTTGCGGGTTGGAATAGCGCG
>CBDUFA010000200.1:0-3985 GCA_965366295.1 uncultured Hyphobacterium sp. | reverse complement strand
ATGGCCTCGGCTGCGCCGCGCGCTTCACGCAGGATTATGCCCGAGACGACGGAGAAACCCGGACCGCAGACGGCATCGCCCAGACCGGACCCGCTGTGCGGCTGGGCCAGGCGAGCCGAGTGGCCGAATATGCGCGCGGCAATCTCGCGCGTGCCGGGCAGCTGGGCGGCAGCGCCGGTCAGCACGACGCGATGGTTCTGATCGAGCCGGCCGGACACATCGAGCCGGTCGCGGAGCAGTTCGAACGTCTCCTCGAGGCGCGGGCGGATGATGGCGTTGAGCATGGAACGCGGCGCCGCATTCATCCGGTCGCCATCTCCGGCCACCGGCGGCACCTCGATCATCTGGCGATCATCGCTCGGGCTTTCCAGCGCCGAGCCGTAGAGGATCTTGATCCGCTCGGCCGAGGTGAGCGGGGTCTGGAGACCGCGGGCCAGGTCGCTTGTGACGTGGCGTCCACCCACGGGGGCCGCCGTCAGCCGGGCGAGGCCGCCACTGGAAAAGACGGCGGCGGACGTCGTTTCCGCGCCCATGTCGATCAGCGTCGCGCCGAGGGCAATCTCGTCATCGGTCAGGGCGGCGAGACCGGCTGCATAGGGCGCGGCGATCACGGCCTTCAGATCGAGATGGCAAGCTTCGATGCAGCTGAGCAGGTTGCGCAACGGGCCGACCGGCGCGGTGACGATATGCATGTTCACGGCGAGGCTGCGGCCATACATGCCGCGCGGATCGGAGACCTCGTCCTGCCCGTCGACAACCCAGGAAACCACGATGGCATGGAGAATGACTTCATCGGCGCGCTGGAATTCCGCCACGGCCGCATCCTGCAGGCGGCGCATGTCGCGCTCGGTGATTTCACCGCGGGCAATCGGCGATTCCAGCGTGATGCCCTCACCGCGTACGCGCGACGCGGTCAGCGCCACGCTGACCTGGCTGACGGCGGTGCCGGCCATGCGTTCGGCGCGCTGGACGGTCTCGCGGATGTTCTCGCGCGCCTGCTCGAGATCGGTAATCACCCCGCCCTTCATGCCGCGTGCGGACTGGTGTCCGACACCGATGATCCGCGGACGCGGACCTTCCGCCGTCTGTTCGCTCCGGGAAATGAAGCAGACCGTCTTCGACGAGCCCAGATCGAGCGCTGCGCAAACGCCGGGGCGCGCCGTGTTGGCGCTAGAGGACTTGGTTTTGCCGAACAGGGAGAAACCGCTCACGCCTCGCGCTCCTGCATTCCGGCAGCGCGCGCCCGTTCCGGGCGGGCACGGACGATCATTTCCCCCGGCTGGCGCAGATCGATGCTCTCGGCATCGAGGCGCAAGACGCCGCGTTCGGCATGCATGGCCGACAAGAGCGCAAGGGCCGCGCCGACCTCGTCTTCCGGCAACTTGATGTCGAGCCCGCTGGCGAGGCGCAAATTCCAGCGCCGGTCGCCGACGCGGACCATGGCCGACACGCGTTCCGCGATCTCGCCATAATGCTCGAGCATCTCGATCAGGTGCTCGGCTTCTTCATTGGCACCATAGCCAACCACGAGCGGCAAATCGGGCCAATCGCTTGCATTGGCCTCGCCCAGCACCGCCCCGTCGCGATCAATCACGTGGATATCGCCCTCGATCTGCCACAGCGCGAATTCGCCGCGCGGCTCGACAACGATGGCGATCTGGTCCGGCCAGAGGCGGACAATGCTGGCTTCGCGCACCCAGGGCAGCGCCTCGACATCGGCGCGGGCCGCATCCGGGCTGAAGGCCAGCATGGGCTGGCCGCGATAGACGGATATGGCGGCCACGACTTCGGCCGCCTGGTCAGGCTCGACACCGGTGACATCGACCACATCGACCGCCCAGCCTATGGACGCTGTGCGGTGTTCCGCCATGCGCTGGACCGAGACGCCGACATCGTCGAGTGCGCCGAAAATATAGAGACCTCCGAGGATGAGGACGACAAGCGCAGCGCCCAGCCCGGCCACCAGGCGCGCGGCATTGGCGGCGCTGTAACGAGCACCGCGCAGCCGGGCTTCCACCCAGTTACGAAAACGCCGCGGCGCGGACGCTGCGGCGGTTTGCTTCCGGGGTGATTTGCGCCGCGTCGGCTTTCGCCGCGCGGGGGCGCGCTTCACCTTGGACATGACGCATCCTCCGCCATCCACTGAACGAGATCGTCGAATTCGATCCCGTTCCACGCCGCCTGTTCAGGGGCGAGGGAAGTCGGAGTCATGCCCGGTTGGGTGTTAATTTCGAGTAACCATAGACCGCCATTTGCGGATTCATCATAGCGGAAATCACTGCGCGTCAGGCCACGGCAGCCCATCGCCTCGTGTGCAATCAGCGACAGGCGCCTGGCTTCCTCGGCGACCGCGTCCGGCACGCGCGCCGGAATCTCGTGCACCGAACCGCCAGCGGCATACTTGGCCTCATAGTCGTAGAACCGCGTCTTGGGGATGATCTCGGTGACGCCGAGCGCCTTGTCGCCCATCACGGCGACGGTCAGCTCGCGCCCCGGAATGAATTTCTCGGCCAGCATCTCATCGCCCAGCTGCCAATCGTCCGCCGCCAGCTCCGCCGGCGGGCGATTGGATCCTTCGGGGACGATGAAGACGCCAACGGACGAGCCCTGGGCGTTCGGCTTGATGACATAGGGCGGCTCGTAAACGTGTTCGCGCGCCGCATCGAAGCGGTTGACCAGCTTGCCCTCCGGGCAGCGCACGCCGAACAGTTTCAGCACCGCCTTGGCGCGTTGCTTGTCCATCGCCAAAGCCGAGGCCAGCACGCCAGAATGGGTGTAGGGCGCGCCGTAATGTTCGAGGATGCCCTGCACTTTGCCGTCTTCCCCCCACTCTCCATGCAGCGCGTTGAAAACGACGTCCGGCGCGGCATCGGCCAGCTGCTTGGCCAGCTCGCGGGTCGGGTCGATCTCGACGACATCCCAGCCCTTGCGGCGCAGCGCGTCGGCGCATGCCTTGCCCGAAACCAGCGAGACCGGGCGTTCGGCGGACATGCCGCCCAACAGAACTGCGATGCGCTTTGTCATTCTGATTTCTCCACGCCCAGCCGTTTGACTTCCCAGTGCAGGTCGATGCCCGTGGCCGCCTTGATGTCGGCCCGGGCGCCCTCGGCCACGGCTTCGAGATCGGCCGCGCTGGCCGTGCCGTCATTGATCAGGAAATTGGCATGCTGTTCGGAGAAGCGCGCACCGCCAATGCGCTTGCCGCGCCAGCCGGTCTGGTCGATCAGCTTCCAGGCCTTGCGTTGATTGAGGGTTCCGGGCGGGTCGGGATTCTTGAAGGTCGAACCGGAGGTCTTTTCGCGGATCGGCTGGGATTCCTCGCGGCGCGCGGTGATGTCTGCCATACGCTGCTCAATCGCCGCGGGGTCGTCCGGTGTGCCCTCGAAAACGGCCTCGACGAAAATCCAGTCCTCCGGGGCTTCGGAGTGGCGATAATCATAGCCCAGCTCACCGACAGGCACGATCAGGCGGCGGCCCGACCGGTCCAGCGCCACGGCCTCGACCAGCACGTCCCGCGTCTCGGTGCCGTAGCATCCCGCATTCATGCGGATCGCCCCGC
This sequence comes from uncultured Hyphobacterium sp., assembly GCA_965366295.1. Lineage (GTDB taxonomy): Bacteria > Pseudomonadota > Alphaproteobacteria > Caulobacterales > Maricaulaceae > Hyphobacterium. Next base: position 426 of record CBDUFA010000200.1, on the reverse strand, counting down.
CAATCGCCCCGGGCACGCCGGTAAAGAATTCCATGCCGGCAATCCCGGCTTTCGCAGCGGCCTGGGCGACTTTCTTGTCCAGCGCAGCGGCTCCGGCCTTCAGGCGGTTGTCACCGATCGCTTCGACCTTTCCGAAGGGGGCCGTCAGGCGGATCACGACGCCGGGCACACCGCCATCCCGGACCAGCGTATTGGAACCTGCGCCGAGCAGATGGACCGGGATGTCGTCGGGCGTTTCCGCGAGAAAGCGGGCGAGGTCGGCCTCGTCGGCGGGCAGGAACAGCACTTCCGCGGGTCCACCCACACGCAGCCAGGTCATGTCGCCCAGCGGGGCGTTTTCCAGATATTTGCCGCGAACAGGCGGGAGGCGGTCGGTGAGCTTTGTCATCGCCAAATCCTTTTTCCTCCCCCGTTTACGGGGGAGGT
>CBDUFA010000199.1:0-3991 GCA_965366295.1 uncultured Hyphobacterium sp. | reverse complement strand
CGCCGGTGAGACGCGTGTCATTACCGATACCGAACGCGTGCTCGAAGCCGCATTGGTGATCGATTGCCGCGGCAGCCGCGCGGCCTTCGCCGATCTCGCCGCGAGCGCGGGGCAGGTTTTCGTCCGGGAGGGGCGCCCGCCCGCCCATCCAATTGTCTGGGGCGGCTATGTCTCGGCAGCCCCGGATGGCCACGTCCTCGTCGGCGCCACCCATGAGAAGAGCGATGATCCCGGCCAATTCGCCGATGTTGAAAAGCGGCTCATGGCCGATCTCGAATCCCGCTGTCCCGATATTGCAGACAGCCTGCGCGGTGAGGCGACGGCCTGGGCGGGTGTTCGCGCCACAACGCCGGACCGGCTGCCGGTCTATGGCGCATTGCCCGATCCCGGATTTGACGCCCACTGGCAAGCCCATGCCCGCGGCGGCCCGTTTCCGGACGGAGCCGGTCCTGAACCGGCCTGTCCGGCCATTATCCTCGGCGGGTTCGGCTCACGTGGTTTTGCCCACGCCCCGCTACTCGCCGAGGCGCTGGCCGCCGATCTCTGCGGCGAGCCCTCGCCGCTTGAAAAAGCGGGCCGCGAAGTCCTGCATCCGGCGCGCTTTGCCTTCCGGCGCCTCAAGCGCAGCCAGTAACCGGCGGTTAACGCTGCCGGCCAGTTTCCACCCGCCTGACACAAGGCGGCGCGGTGCTTGCAGTTAACCGTCCCGAACACGCGGAATTGATGCGAAACGGGACACTTCGGGCATGACCATCCAGACGCCGATCCTCAATGAACAGGAACGCCGGTCCAAACCGCGCCATATCTGGTTCCTCAACTCGGCGTTCGACAATATCGATTTCCCGACCACGGTGCTGCGGCTGGCCGAACGCGACCCCAAGGCACCTTTCCAGTTCGTCGTGACACCGAATGTCGACCATCTCGTCCGGCTGCGCCGTGACGGCGTGCTGGCCCCGCTTTATGCGCAGGCTTGGCTGACCGTGTGCGACAGCCGCGTTCTTGAGCTCATCGCCTCCCTCTCCGGCACCGATGTCGACGTGACACCGGGCTCGGATTTGACCCAGACCCTGTTCGACAATGTCGTCCTGCGCCATGAGCCGGTGACGATCATTGGCGGCGACCGGGATGTGGTCGAAACCGTGAAAGCCCGCTACGGGTTGCGCGATGTCCGCTGGCACGAACCGCCCATGGGCTTGCGCAACAATCCCGAAGCAATTGCCGAGTGCGCGCAATTCGTCGCCGACAACCCGTCGCGCTTCATCTTTCTTTGCGTGGGATCGCCGCAGCAGGAAATGATCGCCGAGGCCTGTCTCGACCGGGGCGATTGCACCGGGATCGGCCTGTGCGTCGGCGCTTCGCTCGACTTCCTCGGCGGCAAGGCCGAGCGCGCTCCGGAATGGATGCAACAGAGCCGCCTGGAATGGCTGCACCGCCTGTTGCAGGAGCCGAAGCGCATGTGGAAGCGCTACCTCGTGGACGGTCCCAAGATCGCCTTCCTGTGGTGGGAGTGGCGCAAGGCCCGCTCCAAGCTGCGCGACTTCGAGAAACGTCTCGCCCGCGCCGGCCTCTAGGCAAACCGGGCACACCCGGCTACACACCATCGCGTACAGGTTCCCGCGAGGGATCAATAGGGAAGGGGGTGGAAGTCCCCCGCTGTGCCCGCAGCCGTGACCGGAGAACGGCCTCGCAACATGCCACTGGGGAAACCCGGGAAGGCGCGGGGTTCGTGATGACCCGGGAGCCGGAAGACCTGCCTGTGCCGTCGCTCGTCACCTGTGCGGGGTCACGCAGAGCTGGCACGGAAACCTCCGTTTGAAGCGACTCCTTGAAACCCGGCCGGGTCTTCGCCTGGCCGACGCCGGAGTTGTTCATCATGGCCGGAATCGGCTTTTTCGGGCGAAGTTGCGCCCTTTCTCTCCTTCTTTCATCGCCAGTCATTGCACAGCAGGCGCCGGCAATGCCGGATACCGTGATCGTGATTGGCGGCCGTGTGCCCGTGCTCGCCGAGGATGTGACATCGGCGGCATCACTGATCGACGAGGACGATATCATTCTGCGTGGCACGGCCAGCCTGGCCGATAGCTTGCGCATGGTGCCAGGGATTGCCGTATCCCGGTCCGGCGGGACGGGCGGTCTGACCGATCTGCGCATGCGCGGGTCGGAGGCCAATCACGTTCTCGTCCTGATCGACGGGATCGAGGCGTCGGTTCCGATGACGGGCGGTTATGACTTTGCCCACGCGCCCGGCTTTGGCGTCGAACGCGTCGAAGTGCTGCGGGGCGAACAATCGGCGCTCTGGGGCTCGGACGCGATCGGCGGCGTCATCAATATCCGCACAGCCGGATCGACGGGTGCGGACAGCGGCGCGGCGCAGTTCGAAGCCGGGTCCTTCGGCACGTATTTCGCGGGCGCACACGTTTCCGGGCGGCGAGCGCAGTGGACGGGCGGCGCGGCTGCGTCATGGCTGGCGACCGATGGAATCGATGTCGCCGGACTGGGGGGCGAGGAAGACGGCTATTCCCGGTTTTTTGCCTCGGCTACGGGCCGCTACGGGTTCGGGGAAGGTGAGTCGATTCAAGGCGCTGCGCGCTTTGCCGATTTTGAAAGAGAATTTGATTCCGATTCTGATTTCAATGGCTTGCTGGACAATACAAACGAGGTCAGCCGCGGCCGCCAAGCGGCGCTCGGAGGCCGGCTGACGCTGCACCGCGCCGGTCTTCGCCATGATCTGGCGCTGAATGCCTCGCAGGACCGGCTGGAGAATTTCGCGGGGGGCGTTTTCACCGGTTCGACCGATGCGCGGCGCGTGCAGGCATTCTATCAACCTACGCTGAATTGGCAGACGGGCGCTTTCGAACACCGGCTGACCGGCCTGGTTGAATACGAGCAGGAGCGATTCGAGACGTTTTCCGGTGCCGGCGCGGCGTCCAACCAGTCGCCGGAAATCTCCAACACCGCAGCGGCGCTTGATTATCGCCTTGTGCGGGGACCGGCCCGGTTCTCCGCCTCCCTGCGGCAGGACTGGAATGACCGGTTTGACGATGCCGCCACCTGGCGTCTCGGCGCCGCCTGGCTGTTCGACGGGATTGGCGGACGCGCCCGGGCCAGTTTCGGCGAAGGTGTGAAAAACCCGGGCATATACGAGCTGTTCGGTTTCTTTCCCGGCTTTTTCACCGGAAATCCGGCCCTGCAGCCCGAGCGCTCGCATGGCTGGGAAATCGGCTGGGACCAGGCTTTCGGCGACACGGCACGACTGTCGCTGACCTGGTTTGAAGCCGACCTGGAGGCCGAGATCTTCACAGATTTCGCGTCATCCCCGGCGACAGCCCGCAACCGAACCACGGTCTCGCACCGGTCCGGGTTCGAGATTGACGGCGAGGCGGCGCTGACCGGCCAGCTGACATTGTCCGGTGCCGCCAGCTTCATCGAGTCCGACGAGAATGGCGCGCCGGAAATCCGCCGTCCGGAGTTTACCGGCAGCCTGTCGCTGGGCTGGCGCTCGGCCGATGAGCGCTGGCGGGCGGGGCTCGCCGCGGATCATACCGGCGCGCAGCTCGATACCGATTTCGGCAGTTTCGCAACGGTAACCCTGCCCGCCTACACGCTGGTTTCGGCGCGCCTGGCCTGGCAAGCCTTCGACGCCGTGCAGCTCTACCTGCGCGGGACAAATCTGACAGACGAGGAGGTGACCGATGTCTTCGGCTATGCATCTGAAGGCCGCGGCCTTTTTGTGGGCCTGCGTCTCGGCCGCTAGCGCCGCGCAAGCGCCACAGCGCATCGTCTCGGCCGATCTGTGTGCCGATGTCTATGTGCTGGCCCTCGCGGAGCCCGCAGACATTGCCGCCATTTCCTGGCAGGCCGGGCAGGCGGTCTCGGCTGCGCCCGCCTGGGCGCTGGACCTGCCGCGCGCAAGTTCGGATGCGGAAAATCTGATCGCGCTACAGCCCGATCTCGTGGTCTTCGGGGCGGCGGGTGCCGGTGAAGCGGGCCG
>CBDUFA010000198.1:0-4032 GCA_965366295.1 uncultured Hyphobacterium sp. | reverse complement strand
TGAGCTCTGCCGCCGCATGGTCGTGATGCGGGATGGATGCACCGGGCTCGATCCGGAACAGCCGCGCATCAATGCCCGGCTCGCAAAGGCGATTGATTTTCCGGCCCCTGACACCACCCAAGCGGCTCCGCCACGGCTCCCAGCCGGAATGAAAACCGTACCGGGCGAGCGCGGCCGGATAAACGGGATCACGATCAGTGCGAGGCGGATTGAATGCCGGGTCCGGCAGCGGTTCGGATAGCTGCTCGGGCTCAGCCCAGAGACTTTCATCCATCAAAGCGGCCCCGGCCTGCTCGGCCAGCTCAAGCCGGTCACGGATCGCCGGATTCAATTCCGCTGCGCACGAAAACAACACCTGCACAGCCATGGGCGAGCTCCCGCTGGCCTGATCCAGTAGCCAGTGGTCGCCGATCTCGGAGGGCTCGATATCGTGCTTGTTCGTCATATCCTGCGTTACGCAACAGCCATCCGAATGGATCACGTGCGCGCGAACGCGCTTGCAGGCGCAGGCCGCGCTACCTAGCTTCGATGAAGAACGTCATGGGAGACGGAAATGACGCCAGCCCGGAATATCATCGATCTGATTGGCAATACACCCTTGCTCCGGCTCAACAAGGCGTCCGAGCTCACCGGCTGTGAAATCCTTGGCAAAGCCGAATTCCTCAATCCCGGCGGCTCGGTGAAAGACCGGGCGGCCCTGGGCATTATTCGCGACGCCGAGAAATCCGGCGCATTGCGGCCGGGCGGAACGATTGTCGAAGGCACGGCGGGAAACACGGGCATCGGCCTGGCGATGGTCGGCGCGGCTCTAGGCTACAAGGTCGTGATTGTCTTTCCGCGAACCCAGTCGAAAGAGAAAAAGGACGCAATCCAGCTTCTTGGCGCGCAGCTGATCGAGGTCGATGCCGTCCCCTATTCCAACCCCAATCACTATGCGCGTTATTCCGGCCAGCTTGCCGAGGAATTGAACCGGACCGAAGCCAATGGTGCGATCTGGGCCAACCAGTTCGACAATACCGACAACCGCAAGGCGCATTTCGACATGACCGCCCCGGAGATCTGGGACCAGCTTGATGGCAGGCTGGACGGCTTCATCTGTGCGGTCGGGTCCGGCGGAACGCTCGGCGGTGTATCCATGTACATGAAAGACCGGAACCCGGACATCCGGATCGGCCTCGCCGACCCGGGCGGTGCCGCGCTCTATGGATTTTATGCGGAAGGCGAGCTCTGCGCGTCGGGCAATTCCATCACCGAGGGCATCGGCCAGAGCCGTATTACCGCCAATCTCGAGGGCGTAGCCGTCGACCACGCCTACCGCATATCCGACGAGGAAGCCCTGCCGATCCTGTTCGATCTCGTCCAGGAGGAAGGTCTGTGTCTCGGCGGGTCGTCCGGCGTGAATATTGGCGGTGCAATCCGGCTGGCAAAGGAGCTTGGCCCCGGACATACAATCGTGACGATCCTCTGCGATCATGGCTCCCGCTATCAGAGCAAGCTCTACAACCCGGATTTCCTGAAGGAAAAAGGCTTGCCCGTTCCAGCATGGCTCTAGCTTTTCCGGACCCGCTGATTAACGCCCGCACGGCGATGGACTGGCACCGCGCGAAGGCTGCCGTGTTTCTCGACGCCAGCTGGACTTTCCCGGGCGGCCCCGAATTTCGTAGCGAAGGTTTTATCCCCGGTGCCATCCCCTTCGATATCGATACCGTCAAGGATACGGCCAATCCCCTGCCCCACATGCTGCCGGAGCCCGCAGACTTCGAACGCCATGTCGGCCGGATGGGCGTGGACAATGATGATCACATCGTCGTCTATGACCGCATCGGGATTTTTTCGTCGCCGCGCGTCTGGTGGATGTTCAGGGCGATGGGGCATGACAATGTTTTCGTCCTGAATGGCGGTTTGCCGGCATGGATCGAAGCCGGCGGGCCGGTAAAGGCGAGCCCCGAACCTCCGAAAAATGAAACACGGTTTCGCGCGGCATTCCGCCCGCATCTTGTGGCATCACGCGCCGACGTGATTGCGGCAATGGAGCAACCGGACACGGCCATACTCGATGCGCGCCCGGCGTCGCGGTTTTCCGGGCAGTCGGCCGAACCCCGGCCAGGCATGCGCGCGGGACATATTCCCGGTGCCCGATGTGTGCCGTGGACAACGCTTCTCGACGATAGGAGTGAGATGACGGGTTCCGTGGAAACCCGTGATGCGGCGAAAGTCATCACGACCTGCGGATCGGGCGTGACCGCCTGCCTGCTGGCACTGTCTCTCTACCGCGATGGCGTGGAAGCGGCCGTCTACGATGGGTCGTGGGTGGAATGGGGCGGTCGGGCCGACACGCCGATCGAGACGGCTGGTTAACGGAAGGGCGGCGAGTAGAGCAGCCCGCCATCCGTCCATTGCGAATTAAGCCCGCGGCGAAGACCGAGGTCCGATTGCTGGCCGAGGTTTCGGCTGAATATTTCACCGTAATTCCCGGTTGCTGCGATCATGGTCACGGCGAAATCATTTTCCAGCCCGAGGCGTTCACCGAAATTGTCCTCGCTTCCGAGCATACGCCGGACTTCCGGATTACGGCTGGAACCCGCCGTTTCGGATACGTTTTCCGCGGTGACACCGAATTCCTCGGCAGCAATGAGCGTGAACAACACCCATTGCGCGACATCATGGAACTGGGCGTCTCCGGATCGGATCACCGGTCCGAGGGGCTCTTTCGAGATTACATCCGGCAACAGGACATGCTCGGACGGGCGCTCGAGACTGACGCGCAGTCCGGCGAGTGATGACAAATCGTTTGTATAGACATCGCATTCGCCTGCGACATAACCATCCAGACCGGATTGTGCCGTAGGATATTCGACAACTTCGACTGACAAGCTGTTCGCCGCGATGAAGTCATCGAGATTGAGCGCTGTCGTTGTCGCGGCCTGCACGCAAATACGCGCGCCGTTGATATCGCGCGCGCTGGAAATGCCGAGGTCCGCCGGCACCATGAAGCCTTGCCCGTCATAGTAGGCGATGCCGCCAAAATCGAAGTCCTGACCGACATCGCGTGCAAAAGTCCAGCTGGTATTCCGGATCAGGATGTCGATTTCGCCATCCGCAAGCGCGCGAAATCGCTCTGCTGTCGTCACGGGAACAAAGCGGACATCATCAGCGTCGCCCAGGATAGCGGCCGCGTAGGCCCGGCACAGGTCGGCATCAAATCCTGTCCACTCGCCGTCTGAATTGATGTCGGCAAACCCGGCCAAGCCACCGTCGACGCCGCAAAGCAGCTCGCCACGGGTTTCGATCATGCGGAGAGTCGTGCCAGACTGTGCAACCTGTTCGGTATCCACCGCCAGGCCGGCCAATCCACCCAGCATCACAACAACCGCCTCTCTGAGGCGGCGCGGTGAAAGGAACGAGATCGGCGACACGAGCGGCGGACTCCTAACAATATTCGAATGATCGAACGTACCTTTGACGGGATCAACTATGAAGCGCGAAACCCAATTAACACAGATCGGCCGAAAACATCACGGAAACCGTCAGGTCAACCCTGCAATCGAGCGCGCCTCCACGGTTCTGGCGGGAAACGCGCACGAACTCTACAACCGGCCAGACGGCATTCCACTCTATGGTCGTTTCGGAACGGCATCCCAATCTGCCCTGAAGAAAGCATTGTGCGAACTCACCGCCGCTGACTATTGCGCCCTCGCGCCTTCCGGCCTTTCCGCCATGACATTGCCGGTGATGGCAGATATTCGCGCCGGTGATCACTTGCTGGTCACCGATTGCCTGTATGGCCCCACGCGCATGTTTCTCGCCGACCTTGTCAGTCAATGGGGAGTCGAGATCGAATATTTCAATCCGCGGACGGGTGAAGGCATTGCCAGCCAAATCAAAGAGAATACACGACTGGTTTTCTGTGAATCTCCGGGGTCGCTGACTTTCGAAGTCCAGGACATTCCAGCCATCGCGCAGGCTGCGAAACCATCAGGCGCGGCCGTAATCGTCGACGACACCTGGTCGGCAGGGATCAACGCAAACATG
>CBDUFA010000197.1:0-4080 GCA_965366295.1 uncultured Hyphobacterium sp. | reverse complement strand
CATGGCGCTTGGTCAGCGCGGCAATGGCATCGATATCGCGCAGCCGGTCCTTGTAGCTGCGATGGCGTTCGTCCTCGAAGGCGGTGGTCTGCGCCTTGAAGACGGAACTCATGCGTTCGATCTGCTTGGAATCAAGATCGCTCATTTCGGCCTCCCTCAGGCACTCTCGCGGATCATCTCGCCGGCCTTGTCGGCCAGCATCATGGTCGGGGCATTGGTGTTGCCGCCCACCAGGCGGGGCATGGCCGAGGCATCGACCACACGCAGCCCCTCGACACCGAGCACGCGGCAGGCGGAATCCAGCACGGCCAGCTCGCCCTGTCCCATCGCGCAGGTCGATGTCGGATGGTAGAGCGTTTCAGCGCGCTGTCGAATGTCGGCGACAAGATCGTCCCGGCTGCCGGACTGTTCGGGATAGACCCATTCGACGAATTCCTCGCGGAAGGCCGGTGCCTTCAGGATCTCGATCACCTTCTCATACCCGTCGGTCAGGGCGGTGAGGTCGAAATCGGTGGCGAGATAGTTCGGATCGATCGCCGGGTATTCGGCCGGGTCGGAACTCCTGATGCGGATTTCGCCGCGGCTTTCCGGATAGAGATGGCAGACATGAAGCGTCATGCCATGGCCCATCTTTGTGTCCTTGCCATGGTTCAGCGAATAGCCGGGGATGAAGACCAGCTGCAAATCCGGCACATCGCCGGCCACGGACGAGTTGATGAAGGCGCCGCCCTGCACCGGGTTGATGGTGAAGTCGCCATCACCGCGGATCATCCAGCGGAACACGTCATAGAGATTCTTGGGCAGGCGCTTCATCGACATGCCGATGGCTTCGGACGTGTTCACCGTGGCCACCGCGGCGACGTCGAGATGGTCCTGCAGATTGCGGCCCACACCCGGCAGGTCGACTTCCGGCGTGACCCCGGCGGCTTTCAGCCAGTCCGCATCGCCAATGCCCGAGAGCTGGAGCAATTGCGGCGAATTGATCGCGCCGCCGGACAGGATCACTTCCTTGCGCGCTGTCAGCTCGGTGAGCTGGCCCTTGATGTCGACCAGAATGCCGGTGGCCTTCTTGCCCTCGAGCCGGACCTTGTGGCCCAGCGCCTCGGTGATGACCGTGATATTGCCGCGCTCGAGTGCCGGGCGCAGGAAAGCATCGGCCGCGCTCCAGCGGCGCGGACCGTTCATCGTCACCTGGTAGGGACCGAAACCGTATTGCCTGTCGCCGTTGAAATCGTCGTTTGACGGGTATTGAAGCTCGCCGCCAGCTTCGAGGAAAAGCCGGGTCAGCGGGTTCAGCTTCGGGATCGACTGGACGTGCAGCGGCCCGTCATTGCCGTGCAGCGGTCCGGAGAAGGCATTATTGTTCTCCTGCCGGCGGAAGCGGCCGAGCGCGTCCGGCCAGTTCCAGCCGTCGTCGCCGATCATTTCGCCCCATTCGTCGAAATTCTGCGGTGCGCCGCGCATGTAGTGCATGGCATTGATCGACGAGGATCCGCCGAGCGTCTTGCCGCGCGGCCAGAACATGCGGCGATTATTGAGCCTTTCCTGCGGCTCGGTCTCGTAGGACCAGTTGAAGGGGCCGCCGGCAACCACTTCCTTGAGCAGCATGGGTGTGCGGATATTCGGGTGGTTGTCGCTCTTGCCGGCCTCCAGCACGCAGATGGTGACATCGCGGTTGCGCGAGAGCTGTTCGGCGACGACGCAGCCCGCCGAGCCGGCGCCGACGATGATGTAATCGTACTCGGTTGCGAAATCGGCCATGTCTAGTCTCCTGCAACCTCGGATGCGATCGCGCGGAAGGCGGCGAAGGTCTCGGCCGTGTGCGGCCCCCATTGCGGATCGGCGGCAAAGCGGGAAATCACCAGATTGCGCGACGGGTCCACCCAGATGTACTGGCCATAGATGCCGGCCGCAAAAAACTCGTCGCGATCGGTTTCCGGGAACCAGAAGTGCAGGCCATAGCCGCGCAGCGGATAGGTGGCATCGGCTTCCTGGAAGGGGGCGTTGGCATGGGTGGCCATCTCGACCCAGCCCTCCGGCAGCAGGCGCTCGCCATTCCAGACACCATCATTGAGATAGAGCAGGCCGAGGCGGGCGAAATCGACAGGCCGGGCATTCAGGCAGCAATAGCCGAGCGCGATGCCGTCCTCGCCCATCACATTCTGGTTCCAGTAGGCATCGCTTTCCATGCCCAGCGGTCCCCAGATCTTTGCCTGCACGATCTCATGCAGCGGCTGGTCATATATGCCGCGGAGTACGGCCGACAAAACGTGTGATGCCGAGGATATATAGTCGAGCTCCGTGCCCGCTTCGGTCCGGCGCTCGAATTGCAGCAGCGATTCATCAATGTCCGACCCCCAGACGAAGGGATCGGCGAACAGCACGCCGACATCGGAATCCGGATCGTCATAATCCTCGATGAAATCGATGCCGGTCGACATCATCAGCAGATGGCGCAGCGAGGTTTCACCGAAGGCCGAGCCCTCGAATTGCGGCGCGAATTCCTGGGCCAGCTGATCGAGACTGTCGATCCGGCCCTCTTCCATCGCCATGGCGATCAGCGTGGCGACGAAGCTCTTGGCCACCGACCAGGAGGTCGGCCGGCTCATCTCGTCGGCGCCGTTGAGGTATTGTTCGTGAACGATCACGCCGTCATGGATCACGGCCAGGCCCAGCGAGTTGGTGGCTTCAAGGTATTGGGCCAGCGTGCGGGTCTCGCCGTCGAACGCGTAGGTCACCGCCAGGGGGCGCTCATTGCGGGGCAGGGGATCGGGATTTGTCGCCTCGACATCGGCATAGGGGAAGTAGGAGGACATGCCGAGCGAGACGCTGAAAATGTTCTCGGGATTGAAGGCGGCCTGCACACGGGCCGGGGAATAATCCGACCAGGGCCGGTAGAACCAGGCCGCGGCCGCCGTGGCCAGGGCAACGATCAGCAGCAGGATGCCACCAAGGATTCTCATAAGCATGGCAGTTGTGTTTCCCCCGTATTAACCCAAATCGTGCATGCGATCTGGGCGCGTTTTATGATTCGTGTGCTCGCCTGTTGCGCGTTCGCTACTGACAAGGGCACCGAAGTTTGGTCTAGTAGGCGCAATAAAAGCTCACGCCGCAAGAGAAACGCGGTGATCCAGGGGGAGAATTATGCAGAAGTCGTTCCGTAAACTGGCTCTGGGCACATCGGCCCTGACCTTGGCTGTGATCGCCGCAGCGCCCGTCTATGCCCAAGGGCTGGACACCATCACCGTTACGGCCCAGCGCCGTGAAACCACACTGCAGGATACGCCGGTCGCCGTGACCGCCGTGCAGGGCGATATTCTGGAACAGTCGCAATTGCGCGATGTCCGGGACCTCCAGACGCTCGTCCCGTCCCTGCAGGTAACGCAGAATTCGTCTTCGTCGAACACCAGCTTCTCGATCCGCTCGATTGGCTCCTCGACCTTCAATTTCGGCATCGAGCCGTCCGTCGGCGTTTTCGTCGACGGTGTGTATCGTTCGCGCAACGGTGCCTCGATCGGCGACTTCCTCGGCGTTCAGCGCGTGGAAGTGCTGCGCGGTCCGCAATCGACCCTGTTCGGCAAGAACACGTCGGCGGGCGTGATCAACTTCGTGACGGAATCGCCGTCCGACGAATTCGGTTATGAAGTCGAAGCCACGATGGGTTCGTTCAACCAGCGTACCGTCCGCGCCATGATGACCGGCCCGCTCGGCCAGGGCGTGTCCGGCCGCCTGGATGTCAATATCAACCAGCGCGACGGCTTCATCACCAATGTGGCCGATGGCCGCGACGTGAACGAACGCGATCGCTGGGGCTGGCGCGGTCAGCTCCTGTTCGAACCGAATGACCGCTTCTCGCTGCGCATCATCGGTGACATGCAGGAAATCGACGAGAATTGCTGCGCGGCGCCGTTCACGCGCGTGTCGCCGACCAATGCCGGCGCGTTTACGATTCTCGGTGTCACCCAGCTTCCTGTAAACCCGTATTCGGGCCAGATCGCGATCGATGGCAGCGTCCGCTCCTATGTCGACAGTGGCGGTCTCTCGGCGGAAGCCAACTGGGAGTTCGACGGTTTCACCTTC
>CBDUFA010000196.1:0-4090 GCA_965366295.1 uncultured Hyphobacterium sp. | reverse complement strand
TGCTTTGATGGAGGCGGGCGTCAAGCGTTCGTGGCGGTTGCCGCTTTCCTCCATGCCCCCTAAAGGGTTGCGCATGAGTTACGATCTGTCCGATCCGAAAGACCGCAAGAAAGCCTGGAACCACTATCTGTGGAAGGACCATGGCGTTCTGCGTCTGAAATTCCACAACATGCATCCGGTGGGCCGGATGGGTATGTGGCGGGGCAATCAACCTTCGCCCAACCGGTTGGAACAGCTCAAGGAAATGGGATTCAAGACAATCCTGAACCTGCGCGGCGTGCAGCCGGGGCGGTCATATTACGATCTGGAACACGAGGCGTGCGAGCGTCTCGGGCTGGCGATACACGATCTGCCCTGGGGGTCGCGCGAAGCTCCCTATGTCGAGCGGATCGAGCATCTCGTGAAGCTGTTCAAGGAAATCGAGTATCCTGCCTTCATGCACTGCAAGTCAGGCGCGGACCGGGCCGGGATCGTGGCCGTGCTGTACTTGCTGTTGCACGAGAACATGCCGTTTGAAGAGGCCATGGATCACCTCTCGTTCAAATACCTCCACGTCAAGCAAGGCAAGACCGGCATGCTGGATTACTTTTTCGACCAGTACCGGCAGGCGAATGCACAGCAACCCGTCGATTTCCTCGAATGGGTGCGGACAAAATATGACCGGCAGGCAACCCATGATGGCTTCATGGCGAGCTGGTGGGGCAGCATGCTGACCGAGAAAATCCTGCGGCGGGAGTGATCAGTCCGAGAATTGCAGCCGGCACAGGCGAGCATAGATCCCGTCCTGCGCCAGCAATTCGTCATGCTTGCCGGTTTCGGCAATCCGCCCGTTTTCCATCACATAGATGCAATCAGCATCGCGCACCGTGGCGAGGCGGTGGGCGATGACGATTGTGGTTCGGCCTTCCGACAGGCGCTTCAGGGCAGTCTGAACGCGCGCTTCGGCTTCGGCATCCAGTGCACTGGTGGCCTCATCCAGCAGCAGGATCGGGGCATCGGCGAGGATCGCACGGGCAATGGCGATCCGCTGGCGCTGTCCGCCGGAAAGCTGCCCGCCGCGCGGTCCAACGCGGGCGTCATACCCACCCGCTATTTCCGAGATAAAGCCGTGCGCATCGGCGGCCCTGGCCGCGGCGATGATCTCGTCCTGGCTCGCATCCATGCGCCCGAAAGCGATATTTGCCGCGATGGTGTCGTCGAACAGGACCACGTCCTGGCTGACAAGCGCGGAGGCGTTACGTACTGACGCGATTGTGGCTTTCCGAATATCCTGATCGTCAATCAGGACGCGGCCCCGCGTCGGGTCATATAGCCGGGGTATCAGGTTGAGCAGGGTAGTCTTGCCCGAACCGGACGCGCCGACAATGGCGGTGGTGCGGCCGGGCTCGGCGACGAGATCGACCTCCGAGAGGGCAATGTCCGCCTTTCCGTAGGCGAAGCTGACAGTTTCGAAGACGACTTTGCCGGACCCCGGCTTCAGCGGCTTGGCCTGCGCGCTTTCCACGACCGTGTCGGCTTCGTCGAGAACATCATAGATACGGTGCAGGACGGCGATCCCTTCCTGCATGGCGGCCCCCAGAGTGCCGACGGCCCGCACGGCGGGCGCCATGACAGCGATGGCAGTTATTAAGCCAACAATATCGCCGGTGCTGGCATAGCCTCCAATAACGCGCCAGCCTCCGACGCTCAGAACGCCGGCAAAAGCGACACCGCCGATGATTTCGAGAATTGGATCGACCCGGGCCTTCGATGCGGTAATCGATAATGAAAGGCGAAACCGTTTCAGGAAGGCTAGGCGCGAGCGTTCGACTTCGTGGTCCTCGAGTCCGTAGGTTTTCACCATTCGGGTTCCCGAAAAGCTCTCCTCGAGAAAAGCGGTCACTTCGCCCATCTGTGTCTGGGCTTCTCCGGATGTCCGGCGCAGCCGGTTGCCAATGCGGACCACCGGAGCGGCAGCCAGCGGATAGACCAGCAGAACCAGCAAGGCGAGGATCCAGTCGAACCAGAACATCGCGATTACGCAGCCCAGAATGGTCAGCGTGTCGCGCAACAGATTGTTCGCGGCGCGCACCAGAAGATCGCGGAGGATGGTGATGTCGTTGGTAAAGCGGGAAACGATCGATCCGACAGGTTCGTTAATGAGGCGCGCATAATCCGCCCGTACCAGCCGGGCGAAGAGGTTCTCTTGCACGTCCTGCATGATGCGAAGGGCCAGCCGATTGGTCTGGACGGTCTGAAGAAAGAGCGAGATTCCCCGGATCGCGGTGACTGTGAGGATGACGACGGGGGCCAGCCAGATGATACGGGGATCTTGCCGGTCCAGCAGGTTCATCGTCCACCGAACCATGAAGGCGTAGCTGGATGCCGCTGCCGCGGTCGTCGCGGACAGGAGGACCGCGACGACCACCAGCCGCCAGCGCGGCGCAATGCGATCCCGCCAGAAGCGATCGATCAGCGAGCGGCTGGAAGGCGGCCCTTTCGGGTCCGTGACAGGGACAGGCGCGCTAATGGGCGTGTCCGTCACTGGAGGGATCGAGCAGCTTGTGCGCATGGATGATGAAGTAGCGCATATGGGCGTTGTCGACGGTTTGCTGGGCGGCGGACTTCCAGGCGCGGCGGGCTTCTTCGTAATTCGGGTAAGCCCCGACGAAATCGACCTGTTTCAAGTCCTTGAACTCGGTGGAGTTCGGGCCGAGGTCCGTCAGCTCGCCGCCGATCACGATGTGGAGCAGTTGAGGGTCGCTCATGGAAAAGTGTCCCGTTCTTGTCAGGCGCCGCCGACGGACAGGCTGTCCACCAGCAGGCTGGGTGAATTGGCGGATGACCAGAAAACCAGATCATCTGCCGGTTCGATGCGCTTGAAAATGTCTAGCAGATTCCCGGCGACCGTGATCTCGCTCACCGGGCCCGCGATCTCGCCACCGGTTATGGCAAATCCGGATACGCCCACCGACCAGTCACCGGTATTGGGGTTCAGCGAGGGACTGAACATCTCTGTTACGACAAGGCCGTCATCGATGGCCGCAATCATGTCGCCGCGAGAACGTGTGCCGGGTTCGATATGGATGTTCGTTGTCGAAACGCCGGGTGATCCGCCCAGAGACCGGGTCGCATAGCCATTCGGTTCAAGACCGAGTTGACGCGCCGACGGCGAGTTGAGGAGCCAGGTTGTCAGCACGCCCGTGTCGATGATTGCACGTCTTTGATTGGCAAGGCCTTCGCCGTCTAGCGGGCGGGACCCCAGGCCCCAGGCCCGGTGCGGATCATCAATGATGCTGACATGTTCGGCAAATACCGGCTCGCCGAGCTTGTCCCTGAGGAAAGATACGCCGCGCGCGATGGCCGGTCCGGCAATGGCATTTTCGAGGGCGCCGATGAAGCGCGCAGCCACGCGGCGGTCGAACAGAACCGGACGGCTTCCCGAGGGCATTTGCGTGGCGCCGAGCCGGGAAACCGTCC
The DNA here is from genome assembly GCA_965366295.1 of uncultured Hyphobacterium sp. Classification (GTDB taxonomy): domain Bacteria; phylum Pseudomonadota; class Alphaproteobacteria; order Caulobacterales; family Maricaulaceae; genus Hyphobacterium. The sequence continues at coordinate 631 of CBDUFA010000196.1, read as the reverse complement.
GGTCTCCGGCTTCCCGTCCGATCTCGGCCTTATCGCGCAGATCGGCGCGTCGGCGCGCGCTGGTCATGGAATAGTCCCGCTCCATGACGCCGTCGCGCGCGGCGATAACGCTCACGCCATAGCCGTGGCTGGACCGCCGGGCGGTATTGGATACGCCGTTGGTGGACACCGCCGCGGATGCCGTCTCGCCATTGCTGGCAAAAGCGGTCTCGGTCATGGAAATGCCGTCCACTGACCGTGCCGCCGTTTCGACCTCCCGGGCGATGTCGGCGAGCGCATCGCTTGACCAGCCTGGTGCTTCGTAAAGCTCGAGGTCGGGCTTGCTTCGGGCGACAAGACTTTCGTCGACCAGCCCGCACCAGGGATCTTCCGGTGCCGCCTTGGCCATGGCGATGGCCCGCTCGATAGCGAGTTCGACGCCGTCATCCGACAGATCGGAAAAACTGACTCCCGCCTGCCGCTTGCCGAAGAAGACCCGCAGGCCGGCATCCTTGCTTTCGGAGCCTTCCACCGCTTCGAGATTGCCGTCGCGGACAGCAACTTCTGTCGACCGGGATTGCAGCACGGCGGCCTCGGCTGCGTCTGCGCCCTTCTTGCGGGCACGTCTGACCAGATCCCCGGCAATGTCGAG
>CBDUFA010000195.1:0-4105 GCA_965366295.1 uncultured Hyphobacterium sp. | reverse complement strand
TCCGACCGGGTTTGGCGATGCCGAACTGGCCGAAGTCGAAACCCTCAAACCGGTCAGCCAGGGCGATCGCACCGACCTGCGCGCGACCCCGCTGATCACGATCGACCCGGATGATGCCCGCGACCATGACGACGCGGTCTGGGCAGCCCCGGACGAGGACCCTGGCAACAAGGGCGGATGGATTGTCCTCGTAGCGCTTGCCGACGTGGCGGCCTATGTCACCTCGGGAAGCGCATTGGACCAGGGCGCGCTCAAACGGGGCAATTCGGTTTATCTGCCCGACCGGGTGGTTCCGATGCTGCCGGAACGGCTTTCCAACGATTTGTGTTCGCTGCGCGAGAAGGAAGAGCGGCCTTGCCTCGCCGTCCGCATGGTCTTCGATCAGCACGGCAACAAGCGGTCGCACACATTCATTCGCGGCTGGATGAAATCCGCCGCGAAGCTGTCATATACACAAGCGCAGCGGGCAATCGACGGTTATCCCGATGAGAAAACCGCCCCCCTGCTCGCCCCTGTCCTGCAGCCGCTCTGGGGCGCCTATTTCGCCATGCGCGAGACCCGGGAACGCCGGGGCCCGCTGGAAATCGATGCGCCGGAACGCCGCGTCAGGGTTGGCGAAGATGGCAAGGTGAAAGGCGTCGAGACACGCGAACGCTTCGATGCGCACAAGCTGATCGAAGAATGCATGATCCAGGCGAATGTCTGCGCCGCGGAGACGCTGGAGCAGCATCGGCGGCCGCTGATCTACCGCGTTCACGAACCGCCGAGCCTTGAAAAGATGGATGCGCTCGCGGACTTCCTGGCCACGCTGGACATGAAATGGTCTCGCGGCGAGCCGCCGAGGCCGGATCGCTTCAACCGGCTGCTGGACCAGTCAAGGGACAGCGAGCACTACGAGACCATCAACGAGGTCGTCCTGCGGTCGCAGTCGCAAGCCGTCTATTCGCCGGACAATCTGGGGCATTACGGCCTGAATTTGCGCCGCTATGCCCACTTCACCTCTCCGATCCGGCGCTATGCCGACCTGACGGTGCACCGCGCCCTGATCCGGGCCTGCAAGCTGGGCAAGGATGGCCAGACAGACGCAGAGGCCAGCCAGCTGGAAGCCATCGCCGAAGACATCTCGAAACTGGAACGCCGCGCCATGGCGGCAGAACGCGATGCCACGGACCGCTATATCGCGCTTTACCTCGCCGAACGGGTTGGTGGGGAATTCGATGGCCGGATCACAGGTGTGACGCGCTTTGGCGCATTTGTCCGCCTGAATGAAACCGGGGCGGACGGTCTCGTCCCGATCAGCCGGCTCGGTGACGAGAAATTCTTCCACGAGGAAAGCCTGCATGCCCTCGTCGGCCAACATAGCGGCAACATCTACAGGCTCGGCCAGCCCGTCACGGTTCGCCTTGCAGAGGCCACCCCGATCACCGGCGGGCTTTTGTTCGACCTGCTGACCCCGCCCGAACCCGGACCCAGGCGGCGCGGCCGTGGCAAACCCAAGCCTGCCTTCAAGCGCAAGCCGAAAGGCAAGGGCCGCGGCAAGCCCGGCCACAAGGGCAAAAGACGGCGATGAGCGAGCGCCATCCCTATATCCGCCCGCGCCTGGCAGGCACGCTGATCCTCACACGCCAGCGCGAGCGGGGACTGGAAATTCTCATGGGCAAGCGTTCGTCGCGGCATGCCTTCATGCCCGAGCGTTATGTCTTTCCGGGCGGCCGCGTTGACCGGGCCGATCATTATGCCCCGCTGGCCGGCATGTTGGATGGGCGCGACCTCGATTGCATGTGCCGCGTGCTGCCTGAGCGCAAGGCGCGCGCTGCGGCGGCCGCCGCCATTCGCGAGACCGCGGAAGAAGCCGGCTATCTTGTCGGCCAGGCCGGCACCATCACCTCGCGGCACGAGAACTGGCGGCCCTTCCGGGAAGCTGGCATCCAGCCCGATGCCTCCGGACTGAGCCTTATTGCCCGGGCGATTACACCGCCCGGCCGTGTCCGCCGGTTCGATGCCTGGTTCTTCCATGCCGACGCGGACACGTCGATCGCCAGCCGGGTTCAACACGAAACCGATGAGCTGCTGGATTTGCGCTGGGTGACCAACGCGGAAGCCCAGGACCTTGCCCTGCCCCATGTCACCCGCTTCGTGCTCGGGGAATTGCAGCGGCGGTTGAGCCATCCGGAGTCACAACCACGTCATATCCGCGAAATGGCAAGACGGATGCAGATCGATCCGTTATAGCCGCCGCCATGGCGTTCAAATGGCTGACCCATCCTGATCATGCACGCGTGCGATCGCTGGTTTCGGCGATCATTTGCGCCACGCTGTGCGGCTGCGGGTTCACCCTGCTCATGCCGGTCATGGCCCTCAACCTGGAAGACATGACCGGGTCGGGGCTGATTGTCGGGTTCAACGGCGCCGCCGCGGCGCTCTCGACGATTATCGCAACCCCCTTCATTCCGCGCCTGATGGCCCGCTTTCCGGGCCGGCCGCTGATTGTTTCCAGCCTGGTCCTCACCGCCGCGACCATACCGGTTTTCCCGTTATTCCCGGATGTTGTGCTCTGGTTTGCGCTGCGTTTCCTGATGGGTATGTCGATCACCGTCGTCTTCGTCGCCTCGGAGACCTGGATCAACCAGATCGCACCACCGGAAAAACGCGCCACCATTCTCGGCCTTTACGCGACGGCGTTGGCCAGCGGTTTCGGCGCGGGTGGCCTATTGCTGGCGGCCCTGGGATCATCGGGACTTGCGCCCTGGATCGCTGCGTTCTGCCTGTTCGCCGGCGGCTCGGTACCGATTATGTTGCTGCGCGGCCCCGGCATCGAACAACCGGACGCGGAATCGGCCGGCATCTCGGCCATGATCCGGGCCGCCGGTTATGCGCCCGCAGCCATCGGCGCCGGTCTCTTGTTCGGGGCCACCGAGACCATCTTCTTTGCACTGTTTCCGGTCTATGGAGAGCGGATCGGGCTGATCGACGCCAATATCGGCTTCATGATGGCGGCGGGCGCGCTGGGCGGAATTGCGCTGCAGGCGCCGCTTGGCAGGCTGGCCGACAAGGTGGGCCGCTTGCGCGTCGCCATCGTGGCGACACTGGTCTGCGTGATTGGTCCCGGATTGATCTATGTGGTCGGCGCCAGCCCGCTGGCACTCTACGCCGTGATGTTCGGTTATGTCGGCACGGCAACGGGTCTTTACACGCTGGGCCTCGCCATTATCGGCGAACGTTTTGACGGCGGAAAACTGGCCGCCGCCAATGCCGCTTTCGTCATGGCGTATGGCCTTGGATCGCTGGGCGGACCGGCCATGGGCGGACCGGCAATGGATGCCCTGAATCCGCATGGCCTGCTGCTGGTCACAAGCGGAATTGCCGTCGCGTATCTTGGCTTCCTCGGTGTGCGTCATTTCACGCGCAGAGACAGTTGACACGGGCGGCCCCATGCGTATGTTCCGCGCCTCTCACGCGCGGAAAGGTCCGGCGTGACAAGGTGCATCAGGGAAGTTTGACATGGCCAAGCCGACAACCATCAAGATCCGTCTGAATTCCACGGCGGGCACCGGCTATTTCTATGTGACCAAGAAGAATGCCCGCACCATGACGGAAAAGATGACCGTGCGGAAATACGACCCGGTCGCGAAAAAGCACGTCGAATTCAAAGAAGGTAAAATCAAGTAGGCTATTCAAGCACTTGATTTTCAGGCGGCTTGACTGGCCGCCGCATCCGCCTTGACGCAATTCCGGCCTTCAGCCTTCGCCAGGTAAAGCGCCTTGTCGGCGCGCCGCAGCACTGTATCCACATCGTCTCCCGCGCGGATTTCCGCCACGCCGATCGACACGGTGACATCGAGCAATTGCTCTTCGCCCGGAAGGCGGAAAGGCGCACCCGCCACCGCCAGCCGCAAGCGATCCGCACCGGCCACAGCTTCCGCCAGCGCCGCATCCGGCATCAGCACGACGAACTCCTCGCCGCCATACCGCGCGGCCAGGTCCACGGCGCGAAGCCGGCTCTTCAGCCGATCCGAGAATTCCCGCAAAACGGCGTCCCCGGCGTCATGGCCATAGGTGTCATTCACGCGCTTGAAATGATCGAGGTCGGCAATGATCACCGAAG
>CBDUFA010000194.1:0-4106 GCA_965366295.1 uncultured Hyphobacterium sp. | reverse complement strand
ACAGCCACATGACCAGCGTCCAGCAAACCAGGACCAGCGCGGGTGTCAGAATGGAATCAGTCATCGTGTTCTCCCTCTGGCCGGGAGTAAGGCGCATTTCCCGGCAAGTGGGAAGGGATCAGGTCTGCGCAACCTTGATGCGGATATCCGCCGGCGGCGCCTCATAGGCCGCGAACGCGTCGAGAAGCGCGCCCGGATCCTCGCTGCGGGTCAACATGGCGCGGTGCTCGGGATTGACGAAACCGTCCGCGGCCATGCGATCCAGGAACGCGTTGAGGTGATCGTAATAGCCGCCAACGTCGAGCAGGCCGCAAGGCTTGCGGTGCTGGCCGAGCTGGCTCCAGGTCCAGATCTCGAACAGTTCCTCCATGGTGCCGATACCGCCGGGCATGGCGATGAACGCGTCGGCATGGCGTTCCATCTCGGCCTTGCGGGCATGCATGGATTCCACCACGACCAGCTCGGAAAGGCCGGCATGGGCCACTTCTTTCAGGGCCAGGAATTGCGGGATGATGCCGACAACCTTGCCACCGGCCGCGAGGGCTTCATCCGCCAGCGCGCCCATCAGCCCGACCTTGCCGCCGCCATAGACCAGGGTGAGACCGCGCTCGGCGATCTCCCGGCCCATGGCGCAGGCGGCCTCGACGTATTCGGGGCGGGTTCCGGCATTGGAGCCGCAATAGACGCAGATGGATTTGAGATCGGTCATGGGCGTATTAGGCGGGATTCCAGCGCTGTTGGAAAGATACCCCCTCACCCTGACCGCTCATCTCTTCGCGATCCTCACTCTCCCTCGAGGGTGAGGGGGAGGAAGGTCTGAAGCATCCCCCTTCCCAGCGCCGATCTGTGCCCTGATAATTGGTTTATGATCAGACATGCCCTTCCCGCATTCGCCCTGTTGTTCACGCCGGTCGCGGCCGCCCAGGACGAGATCGTCCTGCCAACGGAAATGTGCCGTGACTATTTCTTCGTGCCGCTGGTGGTCAGCGCCCAGCCCGGACGGCCGGAAAGCGATGAAGGCCGGACGTTGTGGCTGATCTACGACACCGGCGCCTCGCAGACCCATATCGACCCGGACTCCATCGCGCGGGTTGCCAACATGGATGTGAGCGGCCTCGACCGGGTCAATGTCACGAATGCAACGATGGGGCGGCTGAACATCAACCGCCTGCCGGCCGAGCTGAGCCAGCTGGACCATCTCTCGGTCGGGCTGGGCCGCGAGATTGACGGTATTCTCGGCGTCACGGCGTTTCGCGATTTCCTGATGACGCTGGACTATGAGCACGGCGTGATCCGGCTGGCGAATGGCGAATTGCCCCGGCCGGACGGCGAGACCGTGTTCTCGACGCGCGGTCCGGGTGTGCGTCCCTTTATCGAGCTGGACCTGCCGGGGCGCCGCGATCGTCGGGTGCTTATCGATTCCGGCGCGGCCGGCACACCGCTCGCGCTGAACCGGATCGAGCGCTATCCGCTGGTCGATTACCCGCGCCCGATCGGCGCCTCCATCCGCTTCGCGCATATCGAGTACCGCGAAGGCGGCCGCCTTGATGGCGATGTCCGCCTCGGTGACTTCGTGTTCGAGCAGCCCCTGATCGAGGATCTGCCCGAGACCGAGATCATCGGCGGCATGATGATGCGGCATTTCAACTGGACCTTCGATCAACGCCATGAACGGGTCCGGCTGGAGCGGATCGCCGGCGACGGGCCGATCCCGATGGATGCCGAGACCGTCCACGGCCTGGCGCTGCGTCCCCAGGGGCGCGATGTGGTGATCGATGCGATCCTGCCCGGCAGCCGCGCTATCGAGGCCGGGCTGGCGGAAGGCGATGTGCTGACCCATTTCGACGGGCTTCCCGTGGCCGAGCGGGGTTGCGGATTCGGCGATGGCGAAGGGATACCGTCGTCGATCACCGTCACGCGGGTCCGCGATGGCGAGGCGATGGATGTCGTCCTGCCGCTGGTGACGCTGGTGGAATAGGGCTCAGGACCGGATTTCGGCGAGGCGCTGGAACGCCGCGCGCAGGCGATTGCGGTCGGCGTTCGCGAGCAGGCCGTCGACCGCGATTTCCAGCGACAGGCCGGGCCGGCCGTCGAGATCCCATCCCGACCCGCCGATCCAAACCTTCATTTCCCGCGCGATCCGGTCCCGCAATGCCGGGAATTCCGCCTTCGCGCAGTCAAGGCGGACATGGAACATGTTGGTCTGTACCGGGAAAGGTTCGATCGCGAATCCGCATTCGTGGATCAGCGTGGCGATTTCCCGGGCACCGCGCGTCCAGTCCGGCATGGCGGCGATGACGTCCGGCAGGCGGCGCAGCGCATCGGCGATGACCGGCCAGCCGCGAACCTGCAACCCGCCCTGCCGGTGCCGCCAGAGCCGGGCCTGTTCGATGAAATCGTCGTCGCCGGCAAGGATTGCCCCGCCCAGCGCGCCGATCTCCTTGTAGAAGGAAGCATAGACACTGTCGAAGGGCGCGCAGATCTCCGCATAGCTGCGTCCGCCCATCGCCTCGCGTACCGACCAGAGGCGTGCCCCGTCCATATGGACACGCGCCCCGCCCGCCCGGGCAGCGTCCACACTCGCGGTCAGTGTCGTCCAGTCCGGACACAGCCCGCCATTATGACGCTGCGGCAATTCAATGAAGAGGCTGCCGAGCTCACCTGCGGTCTCGACATCGCGGGCCTCGATCACGCGCGGCCATTCCCCGACGCTGACCGGTTCCAGCCCGGCAAGCTCGGAAATGCCGTCATCCTCATGCAATAGGAGATGCGAGGTCGGGTGCAGGCCGATCTTCCGGCGCCCGGTGGCCCGGGCATGAACAAGCGCCGCGGCCATCTGTGCCATCGTGCGGGTGGGGAAAAAAAGCGCCGCCGGCTTGCCCGTCAGGTCGGCGCAATAGGCTTCCAGCCGGCTGGCCATCTCGCCGGCCATGTAGATTTCATCGCGCGCATCTTCGCCGTCGAGGAATTCCGCGATCGCCCGCAACCAGTTACCCGGTGACCCGGCATCGCCACGCGGAAAACCGATACGGATATCGCAGCTGGCGCGGAGGGCGGTGGTTTCGTTCGGACTGGCGGGCATCAGGCGCCCAGAGCCGCCTGGACGTCCTTCGTCCAGCCAACGAAGACCTTGCCGCTCTGTTCAATGACCGGGCGCTTCACCAGCGTCGGATTGTCGGCCAGCAGGCCGGCCGGATCGCTGTCGGCGCGGGCGCGTTGGGCGTCATCCAACTGCCGCCAGGTCGTGGAGCGGGTATTGATCAGCTTCGCCGCACCGGCCTGTTCCAGCCAGTGCGGCGCAAGGGCGGCCACATCCGCCTCGGCGCGGATGTCGATGAAGGTGTAGGCTTGACCCGCTGCATCCAGCGCCTTCATCGCCTTCTTGCAGGTGTCGCAATTTTTCAGGCCGTAGAGTTTCATGATCATTCCGCCGCATCCTTGGCCGCGCGCATCTCGGCGGCGCGGGCCTCGACCATCTCGACAATGTGCTCGACCATTTCCTCGTTAGTGACGTTGTGATCCGGCTTGCCGGCCACATACATCTTGCCCGAGCCCTTGCCGCCGCCGGTAAAGCCGAGATCGGTGAACATGGCCTCGCCCGGCCCGTTGACGACGCAGCCGATGATGGAAAGCGAGATCGGCTCGGAGATATGGGCCAGCCGGTCTTCGAGCGTTTCGACGGTCCTGATGACGTCAAAGCCCTGCCGGGCGCAGGACGGGCAGGCGATGATGTTCACGCCGCGCGTGCGCAGGCCCAGCGATTTGAGCATGTCATAGCCGACCTTCACCTCCTCGACCGGATCGGCCGAGAGCGAGACGCGGATGGTGTCGCCAATGCCCGACCAGAGCAGATTGCCCATGCCGATGGAGGATTTGACGGCACCGATGCGCGCACCGCCCGCTTCGGTGACGCCGAGGTGCAAGGGCGCGTCGGTCGCTTCGGCCAGCATCTGGTAGGCGGCCACGGTGAGGAAGATGTCGGAGGCCTTCACCGATATCTTGTATTCGTGGAAGTCGAGATCCTCGAGGATGCGGGCATGGTCGAGCGCGCTCTCGACCATCGCTTCCGGGCAGGGCTCGCCATATTTCTCCAGCAAGTGACGTTC
>CBDUFA010000193.1:0-4136 GCA_965366295.1 uncultured Hyphobacterium sp. | reverse complement strand
AGATTGCCGCCCGAATAGACCTTGCCGGTCAGATTCGCGCCCGACCCGTAGGTGGCAACAACCGCCCCGTCGGGGCCGATCGCGACATCCTCGGCGGAATGCACCAGCGGATGGCGGATCTGCTCTGCATCAGCCAGCCGGCCGCGCGGCTCCAGCACGCCGGTTAGCGCCGGGGGCTCCGGCTCGTCCCAGAACGCCGGATTGACCGTTGCGGGCCAGGCCCACCAGATCGCGAACAATACGGCGAGCGCGCCGATGAAAATGGCCAGACCTCTGAGCATGATCCTCTCCCCTTTGCGATGACACTAGCCTCAAGCCGCCGGGTGCGGAAAGACCGCTTTTAGGTGTGGGAATCTTCCGATTGCCGCGCTAGGGCGAAGCGAATCCCCCTATAGGATTTCCTGCGCGCAAATTTCGGGAATGGCGGCCATGACCTCACTTGATATCAAGTCCTTGAAACCCATGGCGAATGCCGTCCGGGCCCTGGCCATGGACGCGGTCGAACAGGCGAAGTCGGGCCATCCCGGCATGCCGATGGGTATGGCCGACGCCGCCACCGTCCTCTGGGCCCGGCATCTCAAATTCGATCCCTCCAGCCCCGACTGGCGCGACCGCGACCGCTTTGTCCTGTCCGCCGGGCACGGCTCAATGCTGCTCTATGCGCTGTTGCACCTGAGCGGTTCGGCCGATGTGACGCTCGAAGAGATCAGGAATTTCCGCCAGCTCGATTCGAAAACGCCGGGCCATCCCGAATATGGCCATACCGCCGGTGTCGAGACCACGACCGGGCCGCTGGGGCAGGGCATCGCCACCGCTGTTGGTATGGCGCTGGCCGAGCGGATCCTGAATGCCCGCTTCGGCGATGACCTGCTGGAAGAGGTCAACCTGACCGACATCGCGCTGGTACTGGTCATGGTGGCGATGACCTGGTGGACCATTACACCTGGGTGATCGCGTCGGATGGTGACCTGCAGGAAGGCATCAGCCACGAAGCCATTTCGCTGGCCGGACATCTCGGCCTCAAGCGGCTGGTCGTGCTGTGGGACGATAATTCCATCCAGATCGACGGTGATACCGCGCTGGCGGAAACCACTGATGTGCTCAAGCGTTTCGAGGCGGCCGGCTGGGCGACCGACGCGGTGGACGGCCATGACCTGGAAGCCGTCGACGCCGCGCTCGCCAAGGCGAAGACGGCGGACCGGCCTGTCCTGATCTCCTGCAAGACGGTGATCGGCTTCGGTGCGCCGACCAAGGCCGGCAAGGCCTCCAGCCATGGCTCGCCGCTGGGCGGTGACGAGCTTGCTGCCGCCAAGCAGGCGCTGGACTGGCCGCATGGCCCGTTCGACATTCCCGACGATATCCGCGCCAACTGGCTGGCCGCCGCGTCCGGCGGCCGCTCGGCACATGCCGAATGGGTGGCGCGCTATGAAGGCTCGTCGCGGCGCGAGGAATTTGACGCGGCCTTCGTGGCCGGACTGCCCGCCGAGGCGGCCCGCGCGCTCGCCGACTGGCGCCACGAGTTGTCGGCCGAAAAGCCGGACCTCGCCAGCCGCGCCGCCTCCGGCAAGACGCTGGAACAGATCGTGCCGGTCATGAAGGAGCTGATCGGCGGCTCGGCGGACCTCTCCGGTTCGAACAACACCAAGACGCCGAACCAGGGCATCATCCAGGCCGGTGCCTATAACGGCCAGTATGTCCACTACGGTGTGCGTGAGCACGGCATGGCGGCTTGTGCCAACGGCATGTCGCTGCATGGCGGGGTGCGGCCCTATATCGGCACCTTCCTGGTATTCGCCGATTATTGCCGCCCGGCCATCCGGCTGTCGGCGCTGATGAACCAGCCCGTCACCTATGTCTTCACCCATGATTCCATCGGGCTGGGCGAAGACGGGCCGACCCACCAGCCGGTCGAGCATCTCGCCTCCCTGCGCGCCATGCCGAATGTGCGCGTCTTCCGCCCGGCGGACGCCATGGAAACCGCGGAAGCCTGGGAATTGTCGCTATCGCATCGCACCGGGCCGAGCCTGCTCGCCCTGTCGCGCCAGAAACTGCCTTTCCAGCGCCAGTGTGATGGCCGCGAGAATCTGTCAGCGCGCGGCGCCTATGTGTTGCGCGATGCCGATGATGCAAAGGCGGTCATCATCGCCACCGGATCGGAAGTCGGCCTCGCGGTCGAGGCAGCTGAAAAGCTCGCCGGCAAGGATATTCCGGTGCGAGTGGTTTCGGCCCCCTGCCTCGACATCTTCATGGACGAGGACAGGGCCTACCAGGACAGCGTCCTGCCCGAGGGCTTGCCGCGTGTCGCGGTCGAGGCCGGGCTGCGCTTTGGCTGGGATGCCGTGATCGGGCGCGATGGCGGCTTTGTCGGCATGACCGGCTTCGGCGCATCGGCACCGGCCGAAGCGCTTTATGAGCACTTCGGCATCACCGTTGAGAACGTCGTCAAAGAGGTGCTGGCGCGGGTCTAGCCGACCCGCTCCACCACGCCGAAGCCGAACAGCTGGCCCATCGTCTTCTGGGCGATGTCGTCCCCGGCATCCGCGAACACGCTGATGTCGAATTCCTCGCCATCGAGCACCTTGTCGAGCCCGGCCTCCGCAGCCAGATCGAAGACCAGTTCGCCGCCGGCCGTGATCAGGATCAGCTGGTTGCGCTCCTCGTCCTCGGCCAGGCGCCAGGGCATGAAGGGACGCAGGCGGAATTTCGCCTTCGGATCGCTGGCGGCGCCGCGCTTGACGATCGCGCCCTCGGAATAGGGCGGACGCGAACGGATGAAATTGTCGACGAACATGTCGAACGCACCATCCAGGCTGGCTTCCTCGCCGATCTTGGCCACCAGTGCGTTAAAATGCGCTTCGGCCTTTGACCGGTCATAATCGGCGCTGGCATAGCCCGGCGGCAGCGCCTGCCGGAATTCCGGGTGGCGCAGCGCGACTTCCGACACCGCTTCCAGCATCAGGTCCGCCCAGGTCTTGACGATCAGGCCCACCGTGATGTGCAGGCTGTCGCCCTTGCCCTGGGTCTGCGCGTCATGCATCAGCCCGCGCGGCACATAGGCGCAATCACCGGCCTTGAGCACGAATTCCTCGACCAGCTCGCCCGGCTGGTCACGGTCGATATTGAAGCCTTCGCCGCGGAAGGGCTTGTCGACGGTCTGGTCGTAGATCCGCCACAGCTTCTCGCCTTCCACTTGCAGCACGAAGACATCGTGATCGTCATAATGGGTCCGGAAGCCCTGATTGTTGGGCGGGGTCAGGTAGATATTGGTCTGCACATGGCAGGACAGCTGCGCTTCCAGCGCACGGCAGAATGTCTTGAGGCCGAAATCCTGCTGGTGCAGTTGCGGCAGGATCAGCGTCGCGCCTTCCTGGTAGAGATTGCCCACCGCTCCACGGTCGGCATAACCCGAGGACAGGATGAACTGGTCGCGCGAGATCTGCGGGTCGGCGCGGGCCATGTCGAGGCTGTCGCCGTTGAAATCGTGGCCGGCCAGCAATTCGTCGATGCGGGCGATGGACAACAGATCGCAATAACGGTCCGGTTCCTCGCGCGGCACGATCAGCGCCTTCTGCTCGAAATAATTGTCCAGGAAATCCTGCTTGCCGGCGGGCCCGATCACATAATCGAGCACGTCGTCTCCCCACGGAAATCTGCCCATCTCACTCCCCGGTAAAAGGCCAATGCGTACCCCGTACGGGCCGCCATGACGCATATCAATTCAATATTTTCGGATGATGGCTACTGATAACGGCAGCGTCCATAGCCGGACGGGTCCTGGCGTCCATTGGTCGCATTCGAATCGCGGTCGGTGCAGTGGATCTGCCGCGGATTCCGTGTCGTCGGCCTGTTGTTCTGTTCCGGTGCCGGCCACCCTGCCCAGGAAAGACCGCCGGGACAGGGCGCCGATACGCTTTACGCCCTTGATCCGTGGCACCTGCTAGCAGCGCCGTCCGCGGCCGACCGGGTCGGCATAGGTGCCGGTATCGCTGTCGGTGCAATTGCGCCGGCGGCCGCCACCGCGGCCATTTCCGACCGGGTCGGCATAAGTGCCGGTGTCGCTGTCGGTCACACCGGTGCGGCGTCCGCCACGCCCGCCGCCGCGTCCACCGCCGACCGGATCGGCATAGGCGCCGGTA
>CBDUFA010000192.1:0-4155 GCA_965366295.1 uncultured Hyphobacterium sp. | reverse complement strand
CTCCGCCAGCAGCGCCGCGGTCTCGGCGGTCTCGATTCCCTCGGCGACGACCGTCATGCCGAGATGCCTTGCCAGCTGCATGACCGATTCCACGACTTTCGCCGCGCTGGCCGAGCTGACCATGGAGCGCACGAAATAGCGGTCGATCTTCACCGTATCGAAGCTGAACTGGTCGAGCCGCGAGAGCGAGGAATACCCGGTGCCGAAATCGTCCAGCGCGATCTGGATGCCGGCCGCCTTCAACCGCGCAATCACGCCGGCCGCGCGGTCCGGATCTTTCATGATCTCGGTTTCGGCGATTTCCAGCTTGTAGGTCCCGGCCCGCAGGCTGGCGGCCTCAACCACGCGGATCAGCCGCTCGGCAAATCCCTCGCTCAAAAGCTCGCCCGCACTGGCATTGGCGGCCACGAACAGCGGCGCTGATGGCCGCGCTGCGCGCCAGGCCGCGAGGTCGCGGGCGGCAGCTTCGCGCACCTGGTCGCCGATCTCGCCGAGCAGGTCGAGATCGTCGGCCAGCGGCAGGAAATCATCCGGACCGATAATGCCGACAGACGGGCGGTCCCAGCGGGCCAGCGCTTCGAAACCGGCCAGCCGGCCGCTCTCCAGCTCAACGATCGGCTGGTAATGCGCCAGGATCTCGCCGTCGGAAACAGCGTCGGTCACGCGGGTCTCCCGGTCGAGCTGGTCGCGCGCATCAATGGAAAAGCGGCCGGCGGGCAGGACCAGCCCGGTCAGTGCGGCTTCGCTTGTCCGCGAGCCGATGAACCGCAGATAGCGGACCGCGCCTTCCTCGCCGACGAGGCGGACCCGTTGATCGATCTCGCCGGCGATCAGGGCCTGGGCGAAGTCGTCGCGATCGCCCGGCGCCAGCATCGCGACCAGGTCGTCCATCGCATAATCTGGCGACAGCAGTCCGAAATCGGTGAAGCGGCCGGAAAAATGCGCCCGGTCGAGGCTGAAGCTGAACACCACGGCGCCCGAGGCGCGCGCCGCCTGGCTGAACACCGCCTCATCCATCCTTCCTGTCCCGCGCCAGCAGCGCCAGCCGGTCATGATCGCGCCATTCCCCGGCAATGAAGAGCAATCCGCGCGCGCGGCCCTCATACTGGAAGCCGATCTCCTCGAGCAGGGTGCGCGAGGCCGTGTTCTGCGGCTGGACCGCTGCCTCGATCCGGTGCAGCTGCAATTCCCGGAACGCAAAGGCCAGGGCCCGGCGGATCGCCTGGCGCGCATAGCCCCGGCGCACATAAGGCGTGCCGATCCAGTAGCCGATATCCGCCGACTGCATCACGCCGCGCTTGATATTGTTCAGATTGCAGGCCCCGACCAGCACATTGTCGCGCTTGCGCAAAAGGAAGAAGGGCGCGCCCCGCCCCTCCTTCCAGTCGAGATCATAGCGCCGCAGCCGGCCGCGATAGGCGGTGCGCGTCAGCTCGTCCTCGGTCCAGGAGGGTTCCCAGGGCTCGGTATGGCGGCGGCTGGCCGCGCGCAGCTTGGCCCAGGCTTCATAGTCCTCGGCCCTCGGCGCGCGCAGCAGCAATTCGCGGGTTTCCAGTTCGACCACCGGAGTATCGTCGCGCCACAGCGCCATCAGCCTGCCTCATACCTGCGGACCAGAGCTCTTATAGCAAACCTTCTAACGCCGGGTGAAACGCAGCCGTCCCGACTGCACATGCATCACCAGGTAAACCGCGATCAGCCCGATCGCGAGCCCCCACCAGGTCAGCGCATAACCGAGATGCTGGCCGGGCGGCACGGTGGCGAGCTCGGCGGGCATTTCAGCGGACGCTTCGACCAGCCAGAACGCATCCGTCACCGACGCCACGTCCAGCGCCGCCGCCATCTGTTCGGGGTTGAAGCGATAATACTCGTTCGATGCGGGCAGGTTTTCCGCCGCGAACGCGCCGGCATCCGGCAGGCGGGCAATCACCAGCGTGGCCGGCGGTGTTCCCGTTTCTCCGCGGAAGCTTTCAAAACCGGTCTGCACCAGCACAAACTCACCCGCCGCCGGTGAAAAACACTCCGGCACCCTGGCCGCCGAGAGGATCAGCCAGCCAGGCGCGCCGGCGGGCGAGCGCCCCTGGAAACGCAGCGTAGCGCCGGTTGCGGTTTCCTGCAGCTCGATCTCGCGCCCGTAAAAGCCGGCCCGCACATCGCACAGCGCGGTTTCCAGCGGAAGAACGGTTTCGGTCTGACGGTTTTCCCATGCGGCAATGGCGTCGGCCTTTTCGCCCATGCGGGCCCATTGCCAGCTGCCCAGCCAAACCAGCAGCGCCAGCGCCGGCAGCATCAGGAATGAGAGAATGGGCATTGGCCGAAACATGATCGGCTCCGCAACCGGCGACGGCGTCAGTGCTCGTCGTTGAAACGCGCTTCTTCCGCCGCATGCTTGTACTGCAGGGCAAAGAGCACGCCCTTGAAGGGACGCAGCAGCGCCAGGCAGATGATCAGCGTGAGCGGCAGCCACAGGATCATGTGGACCCAGATTGGCGGCTGCACGGCAACCTCCAGCAGCAAGGCCGGGATCACCACGGCGAAGCCGGCGATGAACATCACGAACACAGCCGGGCCATCGCCCGCATCGGCAAAGCCGTAATCGAGATCGCATACCTCGCAGGCCGGCGCGATTTTCAGGAAGCCGGAAAACATTTGCCCTTCGCCGCAGCGCGGACAACGTCCTTGCAGGCCTGCGACAAAGGGCGAAACGTCAGACATGCCGTCTACTGGAAGGTGACGTAGACGAAGGCGAACAGGAACAGCCACACCACGTCAACGAAGTGCCAGTACCAGGCCGCCGCTTCGAGACCGAAATGCTTCTGCGGCGTCATGCCGCCCATGATCAGGCGCAGCAGGCAGACCGCCAGGAAGATGGTCCCGATCAGCACGTGAGCGCCGTGGAAGCCGGTCGCCATGAAGAAGCTGGCGCCATAGAGGTTTCCATCGAAGCTGAAATGCGCGTGGCTGTATTCGTAAAGCTGCACGCCGGTGAAGCTCGCGCCCAGCAGGACGGTCAGGATCAGGCCCTGGATCGCACCTTTGCGGTCGCCATGCTGCAGCGCGTGGTGCGCCCATGTCACGGTCGTGCCCGAGAGCAGCAGGATTAGCGTGTTCATCAGCGGCAGATGCCACGGGTCAAAGGTCTCGACACCCGGCGGCGGCCAGCTTTCCCAGCCGGAGAAATCGGCGCCGATCGCCACAGCATCCCAGCTGCCGCCCGCGCGCAGTTCGTGGAACAATGCACCTTCGAAGAAGATCCAGAACCAGGCGACGAAGAACATGACCTCCGACAGGATGAACAGGATCATGCCGTAGCGCAGGCCGATATCGACGACCGGCGTATGGTCGCCGGCGCGCGATTCCTTGATCACGTCGCTCCACCAGCCGAACATCGTGTAGAGAATGCCGAGGAAACCGACCGCAAACAGGATCGGCTGGCCTTCGCGGAAGAAGAAATTGGTTTCCGACAGGCCTTTCATCCAGACCACGGCGCCCAGCATCATGATGAAGGCGAACATCGATCCGACAACCGGCCACGGGCTCGGATTGACGAGGTGGTAATCGTGTTTGACGGCGTGACCGGCCATGTCCTTGTCTCCTGCGAGTCGTCCCCGGACGAATTTCAAATCCTGATACCGTCCGGCGGTTCAGGGATCAATGCCAGGCTGCCGCTTAGCGGCGACCTGTCGCGGTTTCGGTTTCACTGTCCTGCTCGAAAAACGTGTAAGACAGCGTAATGGTGTGAATGTCGTCATTGCGGCGGTCTTCCTCGATCAGCGGATCGACAAAGAACAGAACCGGCATTTCGACCGTCTCACCGGGTTGAAGCGTCTGCTCGGTAAAGCAGAAACATTCCAGTTTCGAGAAATACGGCGCGGCCTTGAAAGGCGTGACATTGTAGGTCGCCATGCCGGTGACCGGGCGGTCCGAATTGTTGGTGGCGCGGTAATAGGCGAGCGCGGTTTCGCCGACATGCACCGTCATCGAGGTCTGCACCGGCTCGAAAGTCCACGGCATGCCGCGCTCTTCGCTGGCGTCGAAGCGGATCTCGACGGTCCGCTCCAGCACATCGCCCGATTCGACATCGGCGCTCTGCGTGGTGCCGCCATAGCCGGTCACCTGGCAGAACAGATTGTATAGCGGAACGGCCGCATAGGC
>CBDUFA010000191.1:0-4191 GCA_965366295.1 uncultured Hyphobacterium sp. | reverse complement strand
TGCCGTCGAGGATGGTCCTTCCGGGTTTGACCCCGAAGCACCTGAGCACATCAGGAAAATGGCCTTCACCGTGCTGGCGAAACTGCCGGATGTCGCCGCCGTCCGCACGAAATGGCATGAGGATGAGGGCAGTTTGACCGCCTGGCATCCCGATTTCGGCGAGATCACTTGCGATCTCGATGGCGTGGCCGGGCGCAACATGTTTGCGGTCTGGCTGTCCGGTGTGCTGGCCGGGCAGGTGCGCGGCCCCCTGAAAGTCCTCGCCGCACCGGATGGCCATCGCTTCATGGATTCGCGCTCCGGTTTTGTTTCGATCATCAACCTGGAAAGCCTGCGCGACTTCGAGATGAAGATCGGTCGCGAGGTCGATCCGGCGCGCTTTCGCGGCAATATCATGGTCGAGGGCTGGCCCGCCTGGTCGGAACTGGACATGGTCGGGCGCGCGCTGGTCATCGGCGGCGCGCGTCTGAAAGGCCTCAAGCCGATCGAGCGCTGCACCGCCACGCATGTCGACCCCCATTCTGCCGAACGGGACATGGATACCGTGGCCCTGCTGCGCGAACATTACGGGCATGTCCTGTGCGGCCTTTATGCCGAGGTGATCGACGGAGGCGATATCCGCCCCGGCGACGAGGCACGCGCGGTTTGAGCTTCTCGCCGGATCAGACACGCGCCTGGCTGGACCGTTTGCAGGCGGCGGGCATAGACGAGGCCAGCCAGGATTTGCGGCACATCATTCTGTCCGCGAAAGACGCAGACGCCGTTGAGGCCATGGTGGCCCGCCGCGCCGCGCGCGAACCGCTCTCGCATATTCTCGGCGACAAGCCGTTCTGGACACTTGATCTGAAAGTTACACCCGACGTGCTGACCCCGCGGGCCGATACCGAAACCCTGGTCGAGGCGGTGCTGAAACGGATCGAGGACAAGCAAGCGGTTCTTCGGATCGCGGATTTCGGCACCGGGTCCGGCGCCATTCTGCTCGCGCTTCTGTCCGAACTGCCCAATGCCACGGGCCTGGGCATCGATATCAGCGAATCGGCGCTGGCCGTCGCGTCGGAAAATGCGCGCAGGAATGATCTGGCCAGCCGGGCGGAATTTCGTGTTGGAAACTGGGCTGATGGTATCACCGATGAGCGTTTCGATATCGTGGTGTCCAATCCGCCCTACATCGTCAGCGATGTGCTCGAGACCCTCGAACCCGAAGTGAAAGACTTCGAACCGCATGCCGCACTCGATGGCGGCGCCGACGGGCTGGATGCTTACCGCCTTCTGTTTCCAGAGTTTTTCCGCATTCTGAAGTATGGTGGGCTGGCGGCGGTGGAAATCGGATATGACCAGAGCGACCCCATGATAGCACTGGCAGCGCGGGCGGGGTTCGCCGCGCCTAAGCTTGAGAAAGATCTGGGCGGGCATGACCGCGTCATCTGGGACCGGAAGCGGGAAAGTTGAGGTGGCAAACCCCCTTGGAAAATGCGACGGACCGGGCTAGCTTGCCAGTCAAGTTGATGGGACGCGCCTCGGGGCAAGGCTGTCAGGCGCAATAAAGTCCATCCAGCTTATCGTCCGTTTTCGTTATCGTTTCTGATCTTCAACGGATGATGCGCGCCGCGAGTACACGGGGGAAAGCGGCATAGCAGCCTGACAATTACGAGGTTTGACGACGATGAAGCGTCAGCGCGGACGAGGCCGGGGAAACAAATCCGGCGGCAATCAGGGTAACCGCTCGTTTGAGAGCAATGGCCCGGACGTCAAGATCCGGGGCAATGCTCCGACGGTCTATGAGAAATACATGCAGCTGGCCCGCGATGCCTCGTCATCCGGCGACCGGGTGATGGCAGAGAACTATTACCAGCATGCGGATCACTATTTCCGCATTGTCCAGGTCCAGCAGGCCGAGCAGGAGCAGCGCCGCCAGCAGCGCCAGCAACAGCAGGACGACCAGAACCGCCGCAACAACCGGCATCAGAACCCGTCGTCCGGCGACAATTCCGACGATCAGAACGCGTCGAAGTCGAATGGCCGGGACGAGTCGAATGACGGCCAGTCCGGCCAGCAAGCGGATGAAAAGCCGCGCCGCGGCCGCCGGCCCAAGCGCCAGTCCGCCGAGGACAAGCGTGATCCGCTGGAAGTCGTCGATCCCGAGCAGAACGAGAAAGCCGACATGTCGTCGGGCGATGATGACGAGCAGCCGCGCCCGCGCCGTGGCCGCCGTCCGCGCAAGTCATCCGACGGCGATTCCGGTGGCAGCTCGGAAACCGAAGCGGCCTGAGCCGTTCGAGACAAGTGATTGAAAACCCCGGCCATTGCGCCGGGGTTTTTTGTTGCGGTTCTGCACTTGTGTGGTGAATGAGCAACACCTATCTGGGAGTCAGATCCTTTGCCATGCCTCATCCAGGGTGGCAAAAATTCCAAGATCTCGCCTGATTGGGGGATATGACAGACATGAATTTTGAAACCTACACCGACCGTGCGCGCTCGATTGTCCAGAACGCACAACAGCTGGCGCTCACCGGGCGCCACCAGCAATTCACGCCGGAGCACGTGCTCAAGGCCTTGCTTGAAGACGAAGGCGGCCTGGCCGTCAATCTGATCAAGGCCGCGGGTGGCAATCCCGGCCAGGTGCTCGACCTCGCCGAACAGGCCATTGCGCGCCTGCCGAAAGTGGAAGGCAGTGGCGCTGGCCAGCTCTATCTCGCGCCGCAGACCGCCGACGTGTTCAAGACCGCCGAAGAGGCCGCAAAGAAGGCTGGCGACCAGTATGTCACCGCCGAACGCCTGCTGCAGGCGCTGTCGATCGCCAAGGGCGCGCACGCCGCCGATATCCTGAAAAATTCCGGCATCACGCCGCAATCGCTGAACACTGCGATCAATGACATGCGCGCGGGCCGCACCGCCGATAGCCAGTCGGCTGAAGACAGCTATGAAGCGCTGAAGAAATACGCCCGCGACCTCACCGAGGCGGCGCGCGAAGGCAAGCTCGACCCGGTCATCGGCCGCGACGAGGAAATCCGCCGCGCCATCCAGGTGCTGTCACGGCGCACCAAGAACAACCCGGTCCTGATCGGCGAGCCCGGCGTCGGCAAGACGGCGATCGTGGAGGGGCTGGCCCTGCGCATCGTCAATGGCGATGTGCCGGAAAGCCTGCATGACAAGAAGCTGCTGGCGCTCGATATGGGCTCGCTCATTGCCGGCGCGAAATACCGTGGCGAATTCGAGGAGCGGCTGAAAGCCGTGCTCGGCGAAGTCGAATCCGCCGGCGGGAACATCATCCTCTTCATCGACGAGATGCACACCCTGGTCGGTGCCGGCAAGACGGACGGCGCCATGGATGCGTCCAACCTGCTCAAGCCTGCCCTCGCGCGCGGCGAGCTGCACTGTATCGGCGCCACCACGCTGGATGAATACCGCAAGCATGTCGAAAAGGACGCTGCGCTGGCCCGGCGCTTCCAGCCGGTCTTTGTCGGCGAACCGACGGTAGAGGACACGATCTCCATCCTGCGCGGGCTGAAGGACAAGTACGAGGTCCACCACGGCGTGCGCATTTCCGATAGCGCCATTGTCGCGGCGGCCACCCTGTCCAACCGCTACATCACCGACCGCTTCCTGCCGGACAAGGCCATCGATTTGATGGACGAGGCAGCCTCGCGGCTGCGCATGCAGGTGGATTCCAAGCCGGAAGAGCTCGACGAGATCGACCGCCGCATCATGCAGCTGAAGATCGAAGGCGAAGCGCTCAAGAAGGAAACCGATGACGCGTCCAAGTCGCGGCTGGAGAAGCTGGGCAAGGAGATCGCCGAGCTGCAGTCGAAATCCGACGAAATCACCGCCGCCTGGCGCGCAGAAAAGGACAAGCTGGCGTCCGCGACCGAGGTCAAGGACAAGCTCGACCGGGCCCGTGCCGAGCTGGCCGACGCCGAACGCCGGGGCGATCTCGGCAAGGCGTCCGAGCTGAAATACGGCGTCATTCCCGAGCTTGAAGCCAAGGTGAAGGACGGCGAGACCGTCGAGGACGGCGCGCTGGTGAAGGAAGTGGTCGATGACGAACAGATTGCGTCCGTCGTCTCGCGCTGGACCGGTGTGCCGGTCGACAAGATGCTCGAGGGCGAGCGTGAAAAGCTGCTCAAGATGGAAAATGCCCTGCGCGCCCGCGTGGTCGGCCAGGACGAGGCGCTGGCCGCGGTCTCCGATGCC
>CBDUFA010000190.1:0-4205 GCA_965366295.1 uncultured Hyphobacterium sp. | reverse complement strand
GAGAAATCGCGGGAATCGGTCTGGCAGCGGCATTTGCAGCCGCAGCGAGCGCGCAGTCCATGGTGGTCATAGGCGAAAGCCCGGAAGCGCGCTGTTTCGACAATGCGCGCTGGGGCCGTGCCTTCCAGTCGTCGATCCAGCCTTGCGACGAAGCCCTGGCATCCGACTCGCTGCCATTGCGGGATCGCCAGCGCACGTTGGTCAATCGCGCCGTGATCAATCTGCATCTCGGGCTCGCCGAAATGGCGCTCAGCGACCTGCAGTCCGCGGTCGATCTCGGATTCGATTCGCCGGAGATCGAGATGAACCGCTCCGCCGCGCTGATTCGCCTCGAACGCTATGAGGAAGCCGTCGCCGCCGCGACCCGCGCACTCGAAGCCGGGCTCCGCGACGAGGAAAAGGCCTATTTCAACCGCGCCGTGGCGCATGAGCGCCTGGGCCGGATTGCCGAGGCCTATGACGATTTCCGCGCCGCCGCCGCCGCCGCGCCCAACTGGGACCAGCCGCGCCAACAGCTTGCGCGCTTCAGCGTCTCCCGCGCCAGCTAGGCTTCAACTGCAGTCTTTTGCCGCGAATGGCTCGCATGCAGGGCCGGGCACCGCTATGTCTTCTGACTGAGCTTCAGGAGTGCCCCATGTCGAGCGATCCCTTTGCCCCCTTCCAGTTTGATGCGGATATGGCGCGCACCGCCATTGCCGGCGCACTCGACGGGGCCGATGATGGCGAGCTGTTCCTCGAGCACGGCACGTCGGAAACCCTGGTGTTCGACGATGGCCGGCTGAAGACCGCGTCCTTCGACGCCCTGCGCGGCTTCGGTCTGCGCTGCGTTTCCGGCGAAGCCAGCGGCTATGCGCATTCCAGCGATCCCTCGATCGACGCGCTTAAACGCGCCGCCGACAATGCCGGCGGGCACCAACCGGCATCTTTACGACGCCATCGATCCGGTTTCCGAGCCCGGCTTCCAGGTGAAATCCGCCCTGCTACAGGAGATCGATGCCTATCTGCGCGCCCGGGACCCGGCCGTGGTGCAGGTCTCCGCCTCGATTGCCGGCTCGCGCCGCGTGATCGGCATCCTGCGCCCCGATGGCGATCTCAAGACGGATGACCGTCCGCTGGTCCGCCTCAACGTCTCGGTGACAGTGGAAAAGGATGGCCGCCGCGAATCCGGTTCGGCCGGGGCGGGTGGCCGCGACGTGTTTGACGCCTGGATCAGCCCGGAAGGCTGGAAATCGCTCGCCGACGAGGCACTGCGCATCGCCCGTGTCAATCTCGACGCCGTCGATATCAAGGCCGGGCAGATGGATGTCGTGCTCGGCCCGGGCTGGCCCGCCGTCCTGCTGCACGAAGCCGTCGGGCACGGGCTGGAGGGCGATTTCAACCGCAAGGGCACGTCCGCCTTTGCCGGCAAGGTCGGCCAGCAAGTGGCGGCAAAAGGCGTCACCGTCATCGACGACGGCACGCTCGACAAGCGCCGCGGCTCGCTCACCATCGACGATGAAGGCACACCGACCGAGCGCACCGTGCTGATCGAGGACGGCATCCTCGTCGGCTACATGCAGGACCGGCAGAATGCCCGCCTGATGGGCGCGGCACCAACCGGCAATGGCCGCCGCGAATCCTATGCCCATGCGCCGATGCCGCGCATGACCAACACCTACATGCCCGGTGGCGAGCATGATCCGGGCGAAATGCTGGAAAGCCTGGAGGACGGGCTCTACGCGGTCGGGTTCGGCGGCGGACAGGTCGACATCACCTCCGGCAAATTCGTCTTCCAGTGCACCGAGGCCTATCGCGTCCGCAATGGCAAGGTGGCCGAACCGGTCAAGGGCGCCACGCTGATCGGGGATGGTCCCACCGCGCTGACCAAGGTCTCGATGGTGGGCAATGATTTCGCCATGGATCCCGGCGTCGGCGTTTGCGGCAAGGCCGGACAGGGCGTGCCGGTCGGGGTCGGACAGCCCTCGCTGAAAATTGCCGGCCTCACCGTGGGCGGCGCCGGTTGATCACCTGTTCTGGCGATTTGGTGATTGAAATTACCGCCATTTAATGCCGCGAAGCGAATTGTTTGCATAGTTTGCACCTGCTCGGGCAATGGGGGCCTGACAGAGGAAGATCTCATGCGAGGGAGATTGACCGTCTGCGCCATGGCGCTGGCGATTGGCCTGGGACAACCAGGCACGCTTCATGCCCAGGATGACACCAGTCACCGGGGACCATCCACCGGGACCGCGATTATCGGTTACGGTGCTGAATTCTTTGCCGCCTACAATCCGGTGACCGCGCTGGACATGGTGAGTCGGGTGCCCGGCTTTTCCCTGTCGGCAGGCGATACCGAGCGCCGCGGCCTGGCCGACAGTTTCGGCAATCTGCTGGTGAATGGCCGCCGCCCGTCCAACAAGACCATTCCACTGGAAACCGTTCTCCAGCGCATCAATGCTGCCGATGTCGTCAATATCGAGCTGATTCGCGAACCGGTGCCGGAATACGAGATGCGCGGCCATGCGCGGCTGGTGAATGTGGTTCTGCGCGAGGGGGCGGGTTCGTCCGGCTCCTGGAGCGCCCGGCTCAATCATTTCGATGGCGGACGGCTCGGCGGGGTCGGCGAGATCGCCTGGTCAGGCTCGGCCGGCGAGACGGATATCAATCTCGGCCTCGAAACCGTGCTGCGCGGACCGCGGATCGGCCGCCGGGAATCGCTGTTCGATTCGGCCGGAAGCCAGCTGGAAGCCCGGCGCGACAATGAACAACGCCGCTACTCGGAGACCATCGGCACCGCGTCGATCGCGCGCCAGCTCGGCGCCGATACGCGGATCCAGCTCGATGGCCGCGCCTTTACCTGGGTCTGGCACCGCCACCAGAACTCCTTCATCGACGGGTTTGCCGGCGGAGCCGCGGCACCGCTGCGCTATGAGCAGTCGGAAACCATCAATTACGGCAGCGGCGGCTCGCTGACCGCGACGCTTAACCATGACTGGTCGGAGAACCTGTCCTCGACCTCGACCTTCCTGTGGCGCCGTTCCTTCTATGATGACGGGCCGGAACCCTTCGAGGTCTATGACCCGGTGCAGTTCCGCGACGCGATCATCTATGTCGCCAATGCGTATTTCTCCGAGACCGTGTTCCGGCAGAGCTTCAACCTGTCGGCCAATGAGAACCACACCTTCGAGTTCGGCGCGGAAGGCGCGGTGAACTGGCGCGATTCCTCGCTCAGCCTGCAAGCCGATGATGGCACCACGATCACGCCGATTCCCCTGCCCGTGGCGGATACGCGGGTCGAGGAGCGCCGCGCCGAGCTGTTCGTAAACCATGTCTGGTCGGTCAACAGCCGGCTCAATATCGAATCCGGCCTGCGCTACGAATTCTCCGGCATCGAGCAGACCGGCGACGTGGTCCAGTCGCGCAGCTTTGCCTATCCCAAGCCGTCCGTGGCGGTAACCTGGCAGGCCACCGGCAATACCAGTATCCGCCTCGCGGGGCGCCGCGACGTGGCGCAGCTGGATTTCGAGAAATTCGCCAGTTCCGTAGACGTGGCCGACAACAACTCCGTGCTCGGCAATCCCGATTACGAGCCCCAGCGCACCTGGACGCTTGAAGCCGAGGCCGAACGCCGCATCGGCGAGAACGGGTCGTTGACCTTTCGCATCGGCCAGGACTGGATCGAGGGCGTCGACGACTTCATCTCCATCGTCACACCGTCGGGCGTTTTCGACGCACCCGGCAATATCGGCGATGGCACGATCTTCCGGCTGACGGGCGAATTCTCGTTGCCGCTGGACGCGATCGGCCTCGAACACGCCGTGCTCGACGGTTTCCTGGAGTGGTACAACACCAACATCTTCGACACGCTGACCCAGACCGACCGGCACCTGTCCGATTACCGCGAATGGGAATTGCGGCTCGACTACCGGCAGACTTTCCCGGCGCTCGACCTGGCCTGGGGCTGGGATTATTTCTGGCTGTCGGATGGCGAGGTCTATCGCGCCCGTGAATACCGGCGCGAAGGCTTCACCGACGGCGATCTCGACATCTATGTCGAGACCACACGCTGGGACGGGCTGACCGTGCGTCTCGGGGTCGATCAGGCGTTGGACAACGGATTCTCCCGGGAACGTGTATTCTATACCGGATCGCGTGCGCTCGACGTCATCGACCGGGGCGAATACCAGAATCGACGGGAAGGCCCGCTGCTCTATCTGGAGGTTCGC
>CBDUFA010000189.1:0-4206 GCA_965366295.1 uncultured Hyphobacterium sp. | reverse complement strand
GGCCGATGGCGACCATTATCCGCGGCCGGACCGTGATGCGCGATGACGAGCTGGTACTTTCGGGTGCGGGTCAGCCCGTCCGTTTCATGGAAACCCTGCCGGAGGAAGCGGCCTGATGTCGGAACGCACGAGCTTCTATTTCTTCGATATCGACGAGAACATCCTTCACCTGCCGACCAAGGTTCATTTGCTGAACACGGTGACGGGCGAGGAAAAGACGATGTCGCAACGCGAGTTCGAAGGCATTCGGGCCTATCTCGGTGTGGCCGGCGACTGGGAAGACTGGGCGGCCCCGCCCGAGCGGGCCTTCCGGGAATTCGCCGACGGCCAGGACCGAAATGGCGAGGAATACCTGCACCGCGATATACGGACAGCGCTGAAGGGCGAGGGCTGGAAAGGCCCGTCCTGGGACATTTTCCGCTACGCCGTTCTGAAGAAGCGCCCGATTGCCGTGATCACGGCGCGCCAGCATTCGCGCAGCACGATCAAGGCCGGCATCAACCTGCTTTGCGAGGCCGGCGAGATTCCCGAGAACCCGAACTATGTCTCGATTTTCGGCGTGTCCAATCCGGATGTGAAGAAGGAGCTCGGTCCGCACCTGACAACGGCGGGACTGAAGCGCAAGGCGATCCGGCAATGCGTTGAACGCGGCCTCGATGCCTATGGCCGGGACATGCCGCACAGTTTCGGCATGTCGGATGATGACCCGAAGAATGTCGATCTCATCACTTCGGCGATGCTCGAGTGCAAGATGGACTACCCGGACAAGCGCTTCTTCGTGATATCCACCAATCGCCGCCAGCACGTGAAGCTGGAAGTCTTCCCGCCGCACAAGGAAGAATCCAAGCTGCGGGCCGCGGAAGGCGATTATTACGGCTAGTCCAGCACTTCGTTGAGCAGGGCTTCGCTCATCTGCTGTCCGCGGCGGGCGAGCGTGCGGCGCTGGGCCTCGGCTTCGGCGCCACAGCGAGTGCGGGCGCGTTGCTCGACCTGGTATCCGTCATTGAAGGATTCGATCAGGCGGCTGCGGCGATAGCCATTGATCGGGGCTTCCAGTGAAAGCAGTTCGATCATGCGGTCGCGCCATTCCTGCGCGTCATTGCCCTCGCAGGCATAGGCCAGGTAATGCAGCTGTCCCAGCGTATAGGCGAGATAGGGCAGGGTGCGCCCTGGATCGCGATACGGGTCGGCGCGGCTTTCATCGTCCGTCGTCTCATCGCCGGTCTCGTCTGCCGCGGGCACCTCGTCTTCCATGCCGGGCTTGGACTGGGCCCAGACCGGCGTGGTCAGCAAGAGGGCGAGGATGGCGGCCAGTAAACGCATACCGGATTTCTGGCTCAGGATTGCGGCGAGGTCGAGGCCGGCGTGATGACGCGCCGGGTTTCATCCCAGCTGACACGCCTGATGGCTTCTTCCACGGGTACGAATTCGGCCGCTGCGGCATCGTCATCGGCCACCGGGTCGCCGGAAATCCATTCCGCCTCGAAGTCGATCAAAACGAAGTGATGGCCATCCATGACCGAGTCGACGACATCGATCAGGCGGGTGATGCGGGCCTCGACGCCGGTTTCTTCCTTCAATTCGCGCAGCGCTGCGTCGCGGACGCTTTCGCCGAAGTCCAGCTTGCCGCCCGGGATCGACCATTTCCCCTTCAATGGTTCCCGGCCGCGCTTGATCAGCAGGACTTCGTCGCCGCGGCGGCAAACCACGCCAACACAGGCGAGCGGACGGCGGGTTTCGGTCATCGGCAATCCTTGACGCTTGCGATCGGTTCGCGAAGCTAGTCCGAAACAGACAAAAGGGCAGCCCTTTCATGTGCGGACGCTATGACATCGAGGTCGATCCCAAGGCGCTGGCCGCCATGCTGGGGCTCGACGTGCCGGATTTCGTCGCCGATGCCGACTTCTCGCCGGGCGATACGGGACCGGTGATCGCGGTCGGCAAGGATGGACAGACCCGCGTTGTGCTGATGCGCTGGGGGCTGGAGCCGAGCTGGATGAAGGAGCGGCCCTCGCGGCCCATGTTCAACGCCCGTGCCGAGACCGTGGCGGAAAAGCCGATGTTCCGCGCCGCGTTCAGGAAAAAGCGCGCGCTGGTACCAGCGATGGCCTTCTATGAATGGACCGGCAAGCCCGGCGCGAAAACCAAATGGCGCTTTTCGAAAGCCGATGGATCGCTGCTGGTCTTTGCCGGCTTGTGGGAAGCGCGGGATCGCGAGGACGGGCAAAAGCAGCTGACCTTCACCATCCTGACGACAACGCCCAATGCCGATGCTGCGGACTATCACGACCGGATGCCGGTAATCCTGGACGAAAATGCACAGAAAATCTGGCTCGATGCAGAGGCCGATCCGCAATTCCTGCTGGAGCTGGCCGCCCCGGCCCCGGATGGCACGCTGACCGTCAGCGCCGCCTAGGACGCGGTCCAGCCGCCATCAATCGGGAAGGTGGCCCCGGTGCAGGACGCGCCGGCATCCGAGACGAGGTAAAGCAGGAGGCCGACCAGCTCGTCATATTCGACGAATTTCTTGGTCGCCTGCGCTTTCAGCATGACATCGCGAACCACTTCGGTCTCGCTGATGCCGCGCGCCTTGGCGGTGTCGGAAATCTGGCCTTCGACCAGCGGCGTTTTCACATATCCCGGGCAGATCGCATTGGCGGTGATCCCGGTCTCCGCGAGTTCGAGCGCTGTGGTTTTGGTCAGGCCGACAAGGCCGTGCTTGGCCGCCACATAGGCCGATTTGAACGGCGAGGCGACGAGGCCGTGCGCGGACGCCATGTTGATGATGCGGCCACGGCCGAGCGCCTTCATGTGCGGAATGACGGCCTTGGTGGCATGAAAGGCGGACCCCAGATTGATGGCGATGATCGCATCCCACTTGGCGTCCGGGAATTCCTCGATTTTCGCGACATGCTGGATGCCGGCATTGTTGACGAGGATGTCGAGGCCACCGAATTCCTTGTGGGCAAACGCGACCATGCCGGCGATTTCGTCCGGCTTCAGCATGTTGGCGGGGTGATATCTCACCTCGACGCCATGCTTTTCAGCGAGCGATGCGCGCAGGGATTCGATTTCGCCGGCGTCGCCCAGCCCGTTGATCACGATGTTGGCGCCACAAGCGGCAAGGCCATCGGCCAAGGCCGCACCGATCCCGCTCGTGGAACCGGTGATGATGGCCGTCCGGCCCGTGAGATCGGTCTTGATCGCGCTCATGCAGCTGCCCTTAACAGGAGTTGCTGCGATGCACCATTTTATCGGGCGGGCGTCAAGCCGCCTTGCGAACCGATTTGGGCGCCGGTTGCGGGCGGGTGAATTCGAGTTTTGTGCCGCTGGAGGCACCGGCGTCGAACTTGTAGCCCTCGACATCGAACTCGCGCAGGCGCGCCGGATCGGTGATCCGGTTCTCGATGATCCAGCGGGCCATCAGGCCGCGCGCCAGCTTGGTGAACATGAAGAGCGGACGGGATTTGCCGTCCTTTTCTTCCTTGAAAGCCACATCGATGATGTCGGCCTTCAGCGCCTTCTTGTCGACCGCCTTGAAATACTCGTTGGACGCCAGGTTCAAGATCGTATTCGAGCCCGAGGCTTCCAGAGAGCGGTTCAGGGCTTCGGCGATATCCGAACCCCAGAAATCATACAGCGTCTCGCTTTTGCGGGTGTGGATTTTCGTTCCCATTTCAAGGCGATAGGGCTGGATCTGGTCGAGCGGACGCAGCACGCCGTAAAGGCCGGACAGAATCCGCAGATGATCCTGCGCCCAATCGAGATCGCCAGCCCCAAGTTCATCGGCTTTCAGGCCGCGATAGACATCGCCCGCGAAGGTCAGGGCGGCCGGCTTGCCATGGGTGTTTTCCGGGTCGAAGGCCTTGAAACGCTCATAATTGAGCTGGGCCAGGTCATCCGACAAACCCATCATCTGCTGGATTTTCGATTTCGTGAGATTGCGGGTCGTCTTCGACAGCACCGCCGTCCGGTCGAGCAATTCCGGCTGCGTCGGGGTTGGCGACGCGACATCGTCGAAATTCATCAGCTTGGCGGGCGAAAGAAGAACGATCATGGCTACCTCCTGGAAACCCGATCTAGGTTGATCCGCCCGACTTTTAAAGGCTTGGCGTTCAGCGCACCGGGATCAGGACGCGGGGATTCATGATCCCTTTCGGGTCCATTGCGGCTTTCAGGGTCCGCATCAGCTCGACGTCGAGCGGC
>CBDUFA010000188.1:0-4207 GCA_965366295.1 uncultured Hyphobacterium sp. | reverse complement strand
CAGCTGATCGTCTCACCGCTCTGGCTCAGCGTGTTCCGCTTCGGACCGTTCGAATGGCTGTGGCGCTCGCTGACCTATCTGAAACTTCAGCCCTTGCGAAAGGCGCGCCCGGCCGCGGCCTGAGGTCAGTGCCCTGCCAAGCCAGATGACGGCTATTTAATTTCAGCCAGCGTGCTTCATGCGGCAAATATTCCCTGAAACAAGGGAGTGTTTACATGAAACGTGTTATGATGGCGGTGATGGCCAGCCTGTTCGTGTCCACCGGGGCGCTGGCGCAAGCCGGCGATATGGCGGGCGAACCGCGCATTGTCGAGATGGCAAACATCTTCGCACGGGGTTTCTTCGAACGCGACCAGGCCGCGCCGCAATCGGTGATCCATCCGGAGATTTCCAAGATCGGCATCTGGCCGGATTTCCAGGGCGGCGGACGCCAGGTCACCGAGGAGCTGACCCCGGGCAAGCTCTGGGAGATCGCGCTCACCCTCAATGCCGATGGCAGCATTGACCCCGAGACGGCGACGGTCGGCGTCGATTTCTTCGACCAGACCCGCAATGTCGGCGTGATCCGGCTGACCGCCGACACGTCCTGGTACGACTTTTTCCTTGCCACGCGGATCAATGGCGAATGGGTGTTCGTGAACTGCGCCTATGGTCCGTATGGCTATATCGAGAACCCGGAACCGGACGCCGACATGGCTCGGATCACGGCCACGGCGCGCGACTATATCGACGGCTATTATGCCGGTGATTTCGACCGGGTCTTTTCGGCAGTCTGGCGCGATTTCGATCGCCGCCATGTCGTCCGTGGCGGCCGGCATGAATACCTGCAGCCGGAAACGCTGGAGACGCTGCGTTTCGAGATGATGGACCAGGCCGAAGCCGGCCGGTTTGACAATGCGGCGCCGGCCAGCGTCGAGGTGATCGGTCTTACGCGGCTGACGGGCGCGGTCCGCATCGAGGCCGATGGCTGGACGGAATGGCTCTTCCTGCAACGCCTCAATGGTGACTGGCAGATCGTCAACAGCTTCCACGAAGCCGCGTAAAGCGCCTAGTGCCCGTCTTCCGGGGCGTCGGGCTGGTTTTCCGGCTTCGCCGCCTCGAAGGCGGGATGCGCCCGGGCCGCGGCATCGGCCGCGACGAGGCGCGGGAAGGCGTCGACTGAAACGCCGAAGCGGTGCGCATTGTACATTTGCGGCACGAGGTAGACATCGGCCAGCGTCGGCTGTTCGCCCCAGAGATAGGGGCCGGGGCGGTTATCCGCCTCGACCAGTTTCTCCAGCGCCGCAAAACCGTCGCCGATCCAGCGCTGGCACCAGGCCGTGACGCCGTCGCTTTCCTGTCCGAACTCGCTGCGCAGGTATTGCAGGATGCGCAGATTCTGGATCGGGTGAATGTCGCAGCCGATGATGGCGGCATAGGCCCGGATCCGGGCGCGTTCGGCCGCCGTTCCGGGCAGGAGTGGCGGTTCGGGATGGGTTTCCTCGAGATATTCGAGGATGGCCGGCGACTGGATCAACAGGGTCTCGTCAATCTCCAGCGTCGGCACCAGGCCCTGCGGGTTGAGCGCCTTGTAGGCCGCATCGCGCTGGTGGCCATCCTTAAGATTGACCGACATTTGCGCGTAATCGAGCCCTTTGAGATTCATCGCGATCCGCAGGCGGTAGGTGGTGCCCGAACGCCAGTATCCGTGAAGCGTGGTCATGTCTGTCAGGCCTTTCTGTCGGTCATGCGGAAGGAAAGCGGCGGCAGGCCGTCAATCGAGGCGTCCACCCGGTCGCCCGGGAGAAGCGGGCCGACGCCCGCCGGTGTGCCGGTGAAGACCAGATCGCCCGCGCCCAGCGTGAAATACTGGCCGATCAGAGCGAGGAGTTCCGGCAGGGAGCGGTTCATCTGTTCAAGATCGCCATCCTGGCGCAGCTGTCCATTCACACTCAGGCGAATGGCGCCCGCCGAAGGCGGCAGGCCGGGTTTCAGAACGCCCATCACCGCGCCATTGTCGAACGCCTTGCCAATTTCCCAGGGCCCGCCGCGCTTTTTCGCCGCGCCCTGCAGGTCGCGCCGTGTCAGGTCGATTCCCGTGCCCGCGGCGATCACCCCGTCCGGGCCGAGCGCGACCACCATCTCTACCTCATGGTGCAGATCCGTGGTGACCGGCGGGTAGGGCACGTCAGGGCCGGTCGTGATGGCACTGGCCGGCTTCATGAAGATGACCGGCTCGACACGCGTATCGCTGCCGCCCATCTCCTTGATATGGTCCGCATAATTCTGCCCGATGCAGAAGATGCGGTGAACCGGGAAGGGCGCTTCGCCCTCGACGGGCACGCTGATAATCGGAGCGGGGTCGATGAAATAGGACATGGGCTGACGCCTTAGCGCCCCTTGAAGTTTCCGTCGAGGCGACAATTTAGTTGCAAATGTAACTAAATTCCGTCATCAAGGGGCGAGTTTCGAGGTGCGGGCCAAGCGCCCCCTCGCTGTCCGCCGAAATTGAAGGAGCAAGGCCATGGCCGATCTGTTTGAAAATCCGCTCGGAACCGACGGGTTCGAATTCGTCGAATATACCGGCCCGGATACCGAGGCGCTTGAAGCCCTCTTCCGCAAGCTGGGCTTTGCCGCTGTCGCCAGGCACAAGACGAAAGACATCATCCGCTTCAAGCAGGGCGATATCAATTTCCTCCTGAACCGCGAAAAGACCGGCCAGGCGGCCGATTTCGCCAAGGTTCACGGCCAGTCCGCCAACGCCATGGCGTTCCGCGTCAAGGATGCGAAATTCGCCTATGAGGAAGCCCTCAAGCGCGGCGCCGAACCGTTCGGCGATGGCGTCTGGACCAACACGGACGACGTGCCGGCCATCAAGGGTATTGGCGGTTCGGTGCTCTACCTGGTCGACCAGTATGGCGACAAGGGCGACATCTATGGCGATTTCGAACCGACCGGTGAAGAAGACAAGGGCGGTGTCGGCCTCGAGATTCTCGACCACCTCACGCACAATGTGAACCAGGGCCAGATGAAGGTCTGGGCCGACTTCTACGAGAATGTCTTCAACTTCCGCGAAATCCGCTATTTCGACATCAAGGGCAAGCAGACCGGCCTGTTCTCCAAGGCCATGACCGGCCCGTGCGGCAAGCTGCGCATCCCGCTGAACGAAAGCCAGGACGACAAGTCCCAGATCGCGGAATTTCTTCGCGATTACAATGGTGAAGGTATCCAGCACATCGCCCTGACGACCGACAATATCTACAAGACGGTCGACCAGCTGCGCGAAAACGGCGTCATCTTCCAGGACACGCCGGACACCTATTACGAGCTCGTCGATGCCCGCGTGCCGGGCCATGGCGAGCCGGTCGACGAGCTGGCCAAGCGCCGCATCCTGCTGGACGGCGATATCGAGAACGAACAGGGCCTGCTTCTGCAGATCTTCACCCAGACGGTGATCGGCCCGGTCTTCTTCGAGATCATCCAGCGCAAGGGCAATGAGGGCTTCGGCGAGGGCAATTTCAAGGCGCTCTTCGAATCCATCGAGCTCGACCAGGAACGCCGCGGCGTCCTCGCCTAGGGCTGATCATGCCAAAGGACGCCACGCTCCGGCTCGAGGCCTATCTGCCTTACCGCCTGTCCGTGGCGTCCAATCGCGTCAGCCGCTGGGTGGCGCGCTCCTATGAAGACAAGTTCGGCCTGTCAATCTGGCAATGGCGGGTGATCGCCGTGCTGGGCGGCACCGGACGCCTGACGGCGCAGGACCTCGCCATCGCCACCGCGATGGACAAGGTGACGGTCTCACGCGCCGTGCGGGCCCTGATCGAGCGCGGCCTCGTCGCCCGGCACAAGCACCAGAGCGATGGCCGCTCGGCCTTTCTCGACCTCACCGCGGCGGGACGCAGCGTCTATGACGAGGTGGCACCGATCGCGATCCGCCATGAGGCAGAGCTTCTGGGCGAATTCTCCGGCGAGGAGATCAACCGTCTCACCGACCTCCTGGTCCGGCTGGAAAAACGCGCCGAGGACCTGGCGGGGGACTGACCCCGAAGGACAGAACGAATCAATTGCGTTTTCCCCTCCCCCGTGTGGGGAGGGGTAGGGGTGGGGGCGTCCAGACATCACCCCACCCTGACGGCTCCGCCGTCCTCCCTCCCCATCAAGGGGAGGGGAAGTGGTTGGGGAAACCAGCTCGGAAAACTAGCCCGTCACGATGAACAGGGTCAGCCAG
>CBDUFA010000187.1:0-4222 GCA_965366295.1 uncultured Hyphobacterium sp. | reverse complement strand
TATGGCCAGCCCTATTACTGGGCGATCTCGCCTTACCAGGACCTGACGGTCACGCCGCGGGTGATGGAAAACTCCAATCCGTTGCTGGAAGCCGAATACCGCCGGCGCTTCTGGTCCGGCGATCTCGGTTTCGAGTTCAGCTACACCAATGAGCGCGACATCGACAGTGACGGCAACCGGCTGAACGATGCCGAGCATCGCTGGCATATTTTCGGCGGCGGCGAGTTCGACATCTCGGAAAACTGGGTCTGGGGTTTCGGCGTCCAGCTCGCTTCCGATGACTTCCATTTGCGGACCTATGACATCTCGGAAAACTACGAGGAATATCGGGGACTCCTGCAGCCCGCCCCCCGCCGCCTGATGAACCAGCTCTATGCCCGCGGCCGCACCGACACCTACTATGCCGAGTTCGCGGCCGCCGGTGTGCAGAGCCTGCGCGAGTTCGAGATCGATGACCGCCTGCCGGTGATGGCGCCGGTCGCGGAACTCCGGCTGACCACCCGCACGGGTGAAAATCTCGGCCGCTTGCGGACCATTGCCTCGACCGCTGTCCTGACCCGCAATGACGGGGTGGATTACCAGCGCGCCTCGGTCTCGTCCGACTGGCAGGCGCAATTCATCTCGCGCGGCGGTCTGGTGTTCGAGCCTTTCGCAGCAGGCCGTGCGGACTATTACAGCTTCGAGGACGTGCCCGGCGTGTTGCCCGGAAATGCCGTGACCGAGGATTCCTTTGGCCGCTTCCTCGGCTATGCCGGCGCGGAAGTGAGTTTCCCGCTGATCAGCTCGGCCGGCGACACGGACACGATCCTGGAGCCGATGCTCCAGGGCCTGATCGCCTCCGATGCGAGCGAGCAGGCGCGTATCATCAACGAGGACAGCCGCACGGCCGAGCTCGATGAAACCCTGCTCTTCGATCACAACCGCGCCACCGGCTATGATCTCTGGGAAGAAGGCGCCCGCCTCACCTATGGCCTGCGTTCGACGACTTTCTGGGGCGATGACAACCAGTTGCGCGGCTTTATCGGGCAAAGCCGCCGGCTCGACGGCAACCCGGTGTTCGCCGCCAATAGCGGCCTGTTCGAGGATGATTCCGACATCATCGTGGCGGGCGAGATCGATCTCGGCGCCTTCGGCCTGATGGCCCGCACCCGGCTCGACTCCAATGACGGCACGCTCAACCGGGTCGACATGGTCGCG
Organism: uncultured Hyphobacterium sp.; assembly: GCA_965366295.1. Taxonomy (GTDB): domain Bacteria; phylum Pseudomonadota; class Alphaproteobacteria; order Caulobacterales; family Maricaulaceae; genus Hyphobacterium. The sequence goes on along the minus strand of CBDUFA010000187.1, from coordinate 3,025 downwards.
TCCTATTCCAGCGACCGGTTCTCGGGTCAGCTGCGCTATTTCGGCTTTGACGACTCGCTGGGCCGGGTCGGCACGTCCGAGGAGGTCCAGCTGGTCTCGCAAACCCGGATCAATGACCGCTGGAGCTTCGTCTACAATCTCCAGCGCGATCTCGACACGGGCGTGAACCGCCGCCAGGAGATCGGTTTCCGCTATCGCGATTTCTGCACCGACTTCGAGGTTCTCTACCAGCGCGAGAACCTGAACATAGGTGCGCTTGGCCCCTCGGAATCCATTCAATTCCGTGTCACGTTGTTCACTCTGGGCGGTGTCGGGTCGGACTAGCTGACACACGCAAGTGCAGCACCATTGCACGCGGCGCGCGTATGAGTATTTTCGGGACCGGAAAAAGACATATCGGCAGACATGATGACACGTAGCTTGATCGCCTTCTTCACCCTGGCGCTTGTCGCTTGCGGCACGATGCCAGCCCAGGCCCAACAGGTCGAAGGCATTGCCGCGCTGGTCAATGACTATCCGATCACGACGGTCGATGTGCGCAACCGGATGCGGCTGATCATTGCCTCCTCCGGCGTGCAGCCGACGCCCGAAGCCCTCGGCCGGATCCAGCAGGAAGCCCTGCGCTCGCTGATCGACGAGACGCTGCAGCTGCAGGAAGCTCAGGAATACGAAGTCACGGTCGACCAGGCCGAGGTCGACGCCGCGATCACCAATATCGCGCAGTCCAACAACACGGACCCGCAGCAGATCGTCAACGATCTGGCCGCAAACGGGATCGACGTCTCGACACTGCGCCGCCAGCTGGAAGCCGAGATCGCCTGGCAGATCCTGGTCGGCGGCCGCTATTCCAACCGTATCCGCATTTCCAACCAGCAGATCGAGGCGACACTGGAACGCGTGGCCGAATCGGCCTCCGAGCCGCAATACCGGCTGGCGGAAATCTTTCTCGAAATCCCGGTGCAGGCCGACGAGCAGGAAGCCCAGCAGCGCGCGCTCGCCGTGATGACCCAGCTGCAGCAAGGCGCGCCTTTCCAGGCCGTCGCGCAGCAATTCTCCGATGCGCCCTCGGCGGCCAATGGCGGCGAGATCGGGTGGATGCTGGTCGGCCAGATGCGCCCCGAAGTCGCGCAGGTCGCCCAGGCGCTGGCCCCGGGCCAGCTGTCGCGTCCCTTCCGCGTGCCGGGCGGGCTGATGATCCTCGCCCTGATCGACGAGCGCGAAGGCACCACGTCGGTGCAATACAATCTCGTGCAGATCACCCTGCCCGCCAGCCGGGTCGATGCAGAGCGCCGCACCGCGCTGGAGCGCGCGGTCTCGCGGATCGATTCCTGCGAGGGGATTGATGCGGCAATCGAGAGCGTTGATGGCGCGTTCAGCTCGCGCCTCGGTGACATCACGCTGGACTCGCTGCTGCCGCAAATCGCCGAACCGCTCTCCGGTCTCGATACCGGCGAGAATACCGGCCTGATGGAAACCGCGGCGGGCCTGCAGGCCTTCTTCGTCTGTGACCGCTCCATTGGCGGGCCGGGCGTGCCGAGCCGGTCGGATATCGAGCGTCAGCTCCGGAACCAGCAATTGTCCATGCTCTCGCGCCGCTGGCTGCGTGATTTGCGCCGCGATTCCACCATCGAAATCCGCTAATGACCGCGCCGCTTGCGGTGACAATGGGCGATCCGGCCGGCGTCGGACCGGAGATCACGCGCGCCGCCTGGTCGGCCTTGCGGCAAAGCGGCCCGGTTTTCTTCGTGATTGGCGATCCGGCGCTCTATGGCGATGAGGCCGCGCCGATCGGCTCGCCGCAGGAGGCCGCCAGCCTGTTTCCCGGCAAGCTGCCCGTCCTGCCGCTATCCCTCGCAGAAGCGGCCCGGCCTGGGCAGCCTTCCGGTGCCAATGCCGATGCCGTCATTACCGCGATCGAACAGGCCGTTGCGCTGGCCGCGGACGGTCAGGCCGGCGGTGTTGTGACCAATCCGATTGCCAAGTCGGTGCTTTACAGCGCCGGTTTTGCGCATCCCGGCCATACCGAGTTCGTCGCCACGCTGACGGGCGATTTGCCATTCGACGGGCCGCGCGGCCCGGTGATGATGCTGGCCGGAGACAAGCTGCGCGTCGCGCTGGTCTCGATCCATCAGCCCTTGCGCGAGGCGATTGCCGGGCTGACGATTGACGCCATCGCCCATACAGCCCGCGTCACCCATGATGCATTGCAGCGGGATTTCGGCATTGCCGCACCGCGCCTGGCCCTCGCCGGGCTCAACCCGCATGCCGGGGAAAGCGGTGCGCTCGGGCGCGAGGAGATCGAGATCGTGGCTCCCGCCGCCGCCCTTTTGCGCGCGGACGGGATTGATATCACCGGCCCGCTGCCGCCGGATGCGATGTTCCATGAAGAAGCCCGCGCGCGATATGATGCCGCCATCTGCCTTTATCACGACCAGGGCCTGATCCCGTTCAAGGCGCTGGATTTCTGGGGCGGGGTGAATGTCACGCTCGGCCTGCCTATCATCCGCACTTCGCCCGATCACGGCACCGGGTTCGATATTGCCGGCCAGGGCCAGGCCCGCGCCGACAGCCTGGTCGCGGCAATCCGGCTGGCGGCCGACATGGCTGCACGGCGGGCCGCATGAGCACGCCGCCGCCCCTGCGCGAGATGATCGCGGAATACGGGCTGCGCGCCGACAAGTCGTTCGGCCAGCATTTCCTGCTCGATCTCAACCTGACGGCCAAGATTGCCAGCCTGTGTGGTGACGTCACCGATGCCGTGCTGATGGAAGTCGGCCCCGGCCCTGGCGGCCTGACCCGCCCATTGCTGGAGCTCGGCCCGAAAAAACTGATCGCCGTGGAGATGGATGACCGCTTCATCCCGGCGCTGGAAGCCACCGCCGGATATTATGAAACGCCATTCGAGATCGTGCAGGGCGATGCGTTGAAGGTCGACGAGAGCGGCTTCGCCGACGGTCCGCCCGCCGTGATCGCTTCCAACCTGCCCTATAATGTCGGCACGCCGCTATTGATCAAATGGCTCAAG
>CBDUFA010000186.1:0-4222 GCA_965366295.1 uncultured Hyphobacterium sp. | reverse complement strand
CTCTTCACCCTCGCGGGCAATGGTGATGGTCAGCGGTTCACCCACCGGGCCACGCATCAGGTCGACCGCCTGGTCGGTGGACCAGCCGACAATGGACTGGCCATCAACGGCGATGATCTGGTCGCCCGGCTGGATGCCGGCGCGTCCGGCCGGCGTGTCTTCATAGGGCGAAACCACGGTGATGCGGTCATTGCGCAGCGTGATCTCGATACCGAGCCCGCCATATTCGCCGCGGGTCGAGACCTGCATGTCTTGGAAGCTGTCGGGCGAGAGATAGCTCGAATGCGGGTCGAGGCTTTCCAGCATGCCCTCGATGGCTGCCTCGATCAGTGCCGCATCGTCGATGTCGGTGACATAGTCTGCCTCAATCCGGGACAGGACATCGCCGAACAGTTCGAGCTGGCGATACGTGTCCTCGCGCGAATTGTCGAAACCTTCCGCGGAGACCGCCAGCGCACCTGCGCCGAGGCCGAAAGCGACTGCTGCTGCAATGAAATTCAAACGCATGGTCACGTCCTTGTCCTTGTCTTCCGCCCCGCCTAGCCGGAACGCGATCTCACCCTCAACCAGGGCTCGGGATCGACCGCCGTCTCGCCGCGCCGGATTTCAAGATACAAATCCGGTGCCGTTTGTCCTGCTTCCGGCATTTCGCCGATAGGCTCTCCTGCCAGGACCGACTGACCTGCTTCCGCATAGATCGTGCCGAGTCCCGCCAGAACGATATAGTAGTCATCGCCAGCGCTCAGGATCAATAGTCCGTTATATGTATTAAATGATCCCGCATATTCCACGCGGGCGTCAAATGGCGCGACAACCTGCCCGCCGGGGCGGGTGCGGATGCGGATCCCTTCCAGCGGTTCATCATTCTCGTCATCCTGCCGGAAGTGCAGAACGATCGCGCCTTCCACAGGCGGCTGCAGCTGCCCGCGGCTGTCGGCAAAGCGCAGCGTCTCGATCGGTGCCATGGCCGCGCGGGCCGCGACCAGCCCGTCTTCCGGTCGCAATGCCGGGGCCGGTACATCGTCAGGGCGGATCAGGCGTCTTGGATTAAAGCGGGGTGAAATTTCCGTCATGCCGCGCAGCGTCTCCAGCAATTGCCGCAGCGACTGCGCCCGGGCACCCGCCGTGGCCGCCACGTCGGCCAGCCTTTCCGCTTCGCCGCGGCGACGTGCTTCCAGCCGGCGGCGTTCCTCCAGAAGGGCGCGAATCCGGCCCTGCTGGCTATCGAGACGGCCTTCGGTGATGGCCAGGGCATCGCGCTCGGCCTCGGCTTCGGCGCGCACCCGGCGGAGGTTTTCCAGCTCGACGGCCAGCGCCTCCGCGCGGGCATGCAATTCCGGGGTGATGGTGGCCAGAAGGCTGGCTGCGCGGGCAGCTTCCTCGGCATCCCCGGGCGCTGTCGCCAGGGCCGGCGGTGTTCCCCGTTCGATGCGTTGCAGCGCGGCGAGCACATCAATCAGCGCTTCCCGGTCCGCCAGCAGCCGGCCAAGGATCGCATTTTCCTCTGCCGTGAGCGCGTCGATCCGGCCGGAAATCTCCAGCGCCTGCTGTTCCCCGGCCGAGACCTGGCTGGCCGCATCGATCAGCTGTGTCTGCAAGCGGACAATTTCCGCGGCCAGTGCATCGGCCTCCTGGCGCGCGGCCTCGGCCTGCTGTGCCGCCTCGGCTTCCTCGCGCTCCAGCCGTTCCACCTCGTCCGGGTCCGGCGGTGTTGTGCCGGGTGTTTGAAAGGCGAGGATCAGGGCGGGCAGCCAGTTCAATCGATCAGTCCCGGTGATAGGGCGAGCCCGACAGGATCGAGACCGCCCGGTAGAGTTGCTCGGCCAGCATGGCCCGCACGAGCATGTGCGGCCAGACCGCCTTGCCGAAGGATAACACCAGTTGTGGCGATCCGAAGGCGGATTGGTCCAGCCCGTCGGCCCCGCCGATCACGAAACAGGCCTCGCGGATGCCATCATCGCGCCAACGCGCCAGATGAGCAGCGAACTCGCGGGAGCCGAGTGCCTTGCCGCGCTCGTCGAGCAGGCAGATGGCCGCGCCCGACGGTATCTGCGCCGCCAGCGCCGCGGATTCATCGCTCTTTCCCTTGAAGCTGCGATTGTCCAGCCCGGTCTCTTCCAGCGGGCCGAGACTGACCGGCCCGCCCGCGCCCCTGATGCGTTCGGCATAGCGGTCTATCAGCTCACGTTCCGGACCGGATTTCAGCCGGCCGGACGCGATAATCCGCAGGATCATGCCGGATCAGCTTTCGGCCTTGGCGGGCGGCTCGACCGACCACATGCGCTCGAGATTGTAAAAGGAGCGCACTTCGGGTCGGAAAATATGGAGCACGACATCACCGGCATCGATCAGCACCCAGTCGGCCGTAGCCAGGCCTTCGGCCCGCGCCTTGCCATGCCCGCTCTCCTTGAGCTTGCGCAGCACATGGTCCGCGATCGCTCCGACATGGCGGTGCGAACGGCCCGACGCGATGATCATGAAATCGGTGACCGATGACTTCCCGCGCAAATCGATGGAAATGACGTCTTCCGCCTTGTCGTCGTCCAGAACGCCCATGATGAGGCTTTCCAGCGCCTCTCCGGCGGTGTCTCCGCCCTTGGCAATCACCGGGGCGGATTCGGCGGACTTCTTGGCCGTCCGATCAGTTTGCGTGGTCAGTGGTCTGCTCCTGAGTTTGATTCAGGACGACAGAATAGCACACACTTCACGCGCGTTCGAGCCAGTAGAGTGTGAAATAGCCGCGCGTGTCGCTCCAGTGCTGGCGGACATCCAGCCCGGCGCTTGCGGCGAGTGCGGCAAAGCGATCGACCGTGAATTTATGTGAGTTCTCGGTGTGGATGCTTTCCCCGGCTTTCATCGAGAAGCGCTGGCCCGACACGGTGAATTCAATGTCGCGCTTTGCCACCAGGTGCATCTCGACGCGGGCAAGGTCGGGATTCCAGATCGCCTGGTGCTCGAACGCGCCGACATCGATATCCCCGTCCAGCTCGCGATTGATGCGGGTCAGCAGGTTGAGATTGAACGCGGCCGTCACGCCCTGGGAGTCGTCATAGGCGTTTTCCAGCACTTCGGCCGATTTGACGCGGTCCGCGCCGATCAGGAGCGCGTCGCCCGGCCGCAACCAGCCGCGAATGGTTTCCAGCAGCGCTTTCGCCGCGTCCGGCTCGAAATTGCCGATCGTCGAACCCGGAAAGAAGACCAGCCGCTTGCCGTCCGGAACCGGCAGATCGTCCAGTGGCACCGGCTGGGTGAAATCGGCGCAGATCGCGCCCACGCTCAAACCGTCGAAACGGGCGGCGAGATCCTCGCAGGCCGCTTTCAGATGTTCCTTGGAGATGTCGAGGCCGATATAGCCGGCGGGCGAATCCAGCGCCGTGAGCAATTTGTCGATCTTCACGCTCGAACCCGATCCCGGCTCGATGACCACGGCGCCTGCGCCGGCCTTGGCGGCGATTTCCGGGGCAATCGTGTCGAGAATGCCGAGCTCGGTCCGGGTGACGTAATAGTCCTGTGTCCCGGTGATGTCGTCGAACAGGGCCGAGCCGCGCGCATCATAGAAATGCTTCGGCGGTATGGCCTTTTGCGGCTTGCCCAGGCCCTCGATCACGTCCTCGCGGAAACGCGAGGTGGGCGGGTGCATGTCCTTGAAAAAGGACAGCGCGCCGGTCTGGCGGGTGGTCGTCATGGATCAGGGCTCGGCAGTCGGCTGGCGGGGCAAGGCGGATTACTCGCCGCGAAGAAGCGAGGACGCCTCCATGTGTAAGCGTTCCGTGAGATAGGTCCACCCCGGAGGCGAGATTCGCGCGAGCACATTTGCGCGCGTTTCCGTGAGCCGGCTCTTGGCCATCTGCCGCGCCGCTGGCGACAGCCGGGCACGGATCGGGTCTTGCGGACGGGCGATGATCGCGATCGGCGTAGTCGCGGCAATCTCGCGCCAGCGGTGCCAGCGGTGAAATTGCTTCAGATTGTCCGCGCCCATGATCCAGACGAAGCGCACGCCGGGATGGCGCTTGTGAAGCATGGCGAGCAGTTCCGCCGTGGTGCGGATCTGTGTGCGTTGCTCGATATCGGAGATCACCATGCGCGGCAGGCGGGCCGCTTCCTCCACGCCGATCAGGCGGCGCAGATAATCCCCGGCGCGCCGGCCCTTGAGCGGGTTTTGCGGCGATACCACCCACCACAGCCGGTCGAGACCGAAACGGCGCATCGCGGTGCGCGCGAC
>CBDUFA010000185.1:0-4224 GCA_965366295.1 uncultured Hyphobacterium sp. | reverse complement strand
GGCAGTTCGAGATGATGGGCGTCTATCCGGCGAACGAGTCGGTCGCGATCTCCCGGTCGCGGGACAAGCTGCGCAGCATGCAGCTCATGTCGCGCCAGGGCGTCGGTCTGCCGGTTACCGTGTTCGCCCACCGCACATCCGACGCGGGCGAACTGCTGAAGATTGCCGGCGGCGCACCGGTCGTCATCAAGCTGCTGGAAGGCACACAGGGCGTCGGCGTCGTGCTGGCCGACACCAAGCGCTCCGCCAAGTCCGTGATCGAGGCGTTCCGGGGCGCGAAGGTAAACATCCTGGTCCAGGAATTCATCAAGGAAGCGGGCGGGGCCGATATCCGCACCATCGTGATCGGCGGCAAGGTCGTGGCGGCGATGAAGCGGCAGGGCGGCGAGGGCGAATTCCGCTCCAACATCCACCGCGGCGGCAATGCCTCCAAGGTCAAGATCACGCCGGAAGAGCGCGCCACCGCGGTCCGCGCCGCCAAGGTGATGGGCCTGCATGTCTGCGGCGTTGATATGTTGCGCTCCAATCACGGGCCGGTGGTGATGGAGGTGAACTCCTCGCCGGGCCTGGAAGGCATTGAAGGCGCAACCGGGTTCGACATTGCCGGCAAGATCGTCGAATTCATCGAGAAGACCGCCACGCCGGGCAAGACCAAGACGAAGGGCACGGGGTGAAACGCGAACCGTTCCGCATGGCCGGGAAGACAATCGCACCCGGCTCCAGCGGCATCATTGATCTCCCGGTCTCGGTCCTGTCCGACCACACGCCCATGTCCATGTCCGTGCACGTGCTGCACGGAAAGCTCGATGGCCCGACTGTCTTTGTTTCAGGCGCCATCCATGGCGACGAGATCATCGGCGTGGAGATTGTGCGCCGGCTGATCCGCGCACCGCAGATGAAAGGCCTCAAGGGCACGCTGATTTGTGTGCCGATCGTCAACGCGTTCGGTTTCATCAATCACACGCGCTATCTGCCGGACCGCCGCGATCTCAACCGCTCCTTCCCGGGCGCCGCAAAGGGGTCGCTGGCCGCCCGGCTGGCGCGCCTTTTCATGACGGAGATTGTTGCCCGTTGTGACGTTGGCATCGATCTGCACTCGGCCGCCGAACACCGGGTGAACCTGCCCCAGATCCGCATTGACGACGGCTCCAAGCGTGCGCTCGAGCTGGCGCAGGCCTTCGCGCCGCCGGTGATCATCGTGTCCAAGCTGCGCGATGGTTCGCTGCGGCAAGCAGCGCGCGACCTGGGCAAGGATGTGCTGGTCTATGAGTGCGGCGAGGCGCTGCGTTTCGACGAGACGGCCCTGCGGATCGGTGTGACTGGCGTGCTGCGTGTCCTGCGCAAGTTGGGCATGCTCAACCAGGACCGGCGCATGCGAACTCCGCTCAAGCCGGATATCAGCCAGTCGACGGAATGGGTGCGCGCGCCGATGGGCGGCGTGCTGCGGGCCTACAAGACCATTGGCGCCTGGGTGGAGGAGGGTGAAGTCATTGCCGCCCTGTCCGACCCGCTGGGCGCGCGCGATGTGGAAGTGAAATCGCCCCAGACCGGGCTCGTCATCGGCCGCACCATGTTGCCCATCATCAATGAAGGCGATGCGCTTTTCCACATTGCCGAGATCGTCAAACCGCTCACCGAGGACGGCCATACAGAGCTGGAACAGGCCTTCGAAGGCCATCCGCTCTTCGATGAGGACGAGATTCTCTGATCCCGGAAAAGCGGCCGCCCGCGGACGGGGCATTGTCCACGGGCGGCAATACGGTCCGGACCTCTATGGGACAGGGAAGGGGCGGTCCGGGCCAATAATGTGATCAGCCTCTAGTGCATATCGGGCATGATCACTTCATTGATGACGTGAATGACGCCATTGGATGCATCCACATCGGCAGAAATCACAGTGGCATCGTCCACCATGACCGAACCATGGGTCGCATCGATGTCGACCGTGTCGCCCTGCGCCGTCTCCACCGACAGCGACTGACCGGCGAGGTCACCGGCGAAATACTCGCCCGGCACAACGTGATAGGTCAGGATGGCGACCAGCTGGTCGCGGTTTTCCGGTTGTAGCAGCGAATTGATCGTGTCCTGTCCGAGCGCTGCGAAGGCCTCGTCCGTAGGCGCGAAGACAGTGTAAGGGCCTTCGCCGCGCAGCACGTCCTCGAGGCCGGCAGCCTGCACCGCGGCGACCAGCGTGTTGAATGAGCCCGCATTGATGGCCGTATCGACGATATCGGACTGCATCTCGGCGTGATGATCCACCAGCTTCGACTTGTCGAAGGATGCACCGCAATCATCGGCCAGGGCGGGACTTGCCAGGGCCGCTGCGGCGGTAAGGGAAATCAGGATGTTACGCATGGAATTACGCTCCGTAAGTCTTGGGGGGACGGGGCGGAGAATGCCGCCCGCCGGACCGTGACTTCTGCGACGGTCAGACAGGTCTTCGGCGCGCGTTCAGACGCGGATTTGAGAATTAAACATGTTTAATATTAAGGGCTTGCCGATGGAAAGTGCGGGTATTGCGCCCTAAGAGGCGCCGAACCCGCCGCCGCCAGGCGTCCGGATCTCCACCCGGTCTCCGGGCTCGACCCGGATCGAGAACAACCCTTCCAGCAGTTCGACTTTGCCCGATTTCCGGATCACGCGCTGGACACCGCAAAGCGCATCACCGCCACCAGCCAGGCCTTTTGGCGGTTCGCGCCGGTGAGAAGAGAGTAGGGCTACGTCCATGGCTTCCAGGAATTCGAGGCACCGGATCGAGCCATGGCCGCCACGCCGTTCACCGGCCCCGCCGGACCCGTCCCGGACCCGGTGTTCGATAACGCGCACCGGGTAGCGCCGTTCCAGGACCTCCGGATCGGTCATGCGCGAATTCGTCATGTGGGTGTGGATCGCGTCCGTGCCACTGAACGGCTCGCCATCCGGCCCGATGCCGGCACCCGATCCGCCGCAAATCGTCTCGTAATACTGGTGACGTTCATTGCCGAAGGTCAGATTGTTCATCGTGCCCTGCGCTGCCGCCATGCGGCCGGTCGCGGCAAACAGCGCATCGACCACCATCTGGCTGGTCTCGACATTGCCGGCGACGACAGCCGCCGGGGGCTGCGGGTTCAACAGGCAGCCATCGGGAATAATCAGATCGATCGGTTTCAGGCAGCCTTCATTGAGCGGGATCTGGTCGCCGACCAGGCAGCGGAAAACATAGAGCACGGCCGCCCGCGCCACGCTCGACGGGGCATTGAAATTATTCGCCAGCTGGGCGCTGGTCCCGGAGAAATCGACAATGGCGGATCGCTGCGCACGGTTGACGCGGATCGCCACGCGGATTTCCGCGCCATCATCCATGCGGATCACGGCTTCGCCATCGTCCAGGGCATCGATGACGCGGCGCACGGCACGCTCGGCATTGTCCTGCACATGGCTCATATAGGCCGCCACCACAGGCCGGCCGTGATCGGCCACCATGCGCATCAATTCCTCTGCCCCCTTGGCGCAGGCAGCGAGCTGCGCTTTCAGGTCGGCGATATTCTGTTCCGGGTTGCGGGCCGGGAACGGGCTGGATGACAGGATTTCTCGCACCCTGGCCGTCTGGAATTCACCGCCCCGGACAATCATTTCGTTAGCGAACGAAATGCCTTCCTCCTCGATCGAGGTCGAGAAGGGTGGCATGGAGCCGGGCGCGATTCCGCCGACATCGGCATGGTGGCCGCGTGCGGCGACATAGAAAAGCCGCTCACCGGAGGCCCGGTCGTGAACCGGCACCACCACCGTGATGTCCGGCAGATGTGTGCCGCCTTCATAGGGCGCGTTGACGGCGACGGCATCGCCGGGGCCGAGATCGGGATTGGCGGCGGCCGCCGCCCGCACGCTGGCCGACATCGAGCCAAGATGGACCGGCATGTGCGGCGCATTGGCGACCAGCCCGCCATCGGCGTCGAAGACCGCGCAGGAGAAATCCAGCCTCTCCTTCATGTTGACCGAATGCGCGGTGCGTTCGAGCGCGACGCCCATCTGTTCGGCCACCGACATGAAGCGCTTGTTGAACAATTCCAGCCGGACCGGGTCGAGCGCAGTGTCCTCGATTGCCGAGTGCGCGCCGCTCTCCCGCTCCAGCACCAGCATGCCGTCGTCCAGACGCCTGGCTGTCCAGCCCGGATCAACCACGATCGTGGAATTGGGCTCGACGATCAGGGCGGGGCCGGAAAGCGCATCACCGGCGGCCATCGT
>CBDUFA010000184.1:0-4228 GCA_965366295.1 uncultured Hyphobacterium sp. | reverse complement strand
AGCCGCCATGGCCTGCATGAATGTACGCCTGTGCATCATTGTCTCCGCTTGAATTCGTTCCGGAACTTTAGGGGTCCGGTTGGCCGCCCTGCAAGCTTCGCACCGCAGCATGAACAGCGCCTGTCAAATTCGTCACGCGGCAGCCAAAGCGCTGTAATGAACTTCCAAGCAACTTGGACGCGCCTTCATGAAAGGCCCCTTCCTGCGGCGGTGCATGCTTCCCCAAATTCCCCATGCACCGCCGCCACTCAACTAGATGACGAAAATTTCAGTCTCCCGCACATGTGCTGTAATCCTTGATCGTGGAATTTTCAGTCTCCAATCTGGAGGGACGAATGAAAAAATTGCTTACCCTTTCCGTTGCCGGGTCCGCGCTTGCCGCCGCCGGCTGCACCACCGCCGCCATGGCCACAGACGATCAGGACATGCATCATAATGTTCAGGTTGTACTGACCGACGGCGCCGCCGACTCTCAATCCATCATCATTCGCGGCGTCGACGTCGAAGTGATCGATGGCGATGTCGTCATCTCCGGCGACGCTATCCGCACCGATGCGAATGGCCGCGTCATCATTTCCGACGGCCATGCCGACGTGCTGCGCTTTGAAGGCCGCGACCACCCTGTGGCGGTCTGGACCTCCCGCGAGGATGGCGACATGCGCCTGGCGGAAATCGAGTCGCGTATCGTGCTCGAAATGGACGCACTCGAGAACATGGAAGCCTTGCGCGGCGAGGAAATGGAACGCGCCCTGGCCCAGCTCGAGACCGAGCTCAACGAGCTCGAAGGCGAGCGCTATGTCGTCATCAATGGCGAGCGTCGCGAAATGACCGACGAGGAACGCGAGGAAGTCCGGATCGAGCTGATGGAAGCGCGCGAGGACATTCGCGATGCCATGGCGAATGTCGAAGTGATTGTCGGCGAACATGGCGATCGCCGCGAAGCGCTCCGCGTGATGCGGGTCGAGCTGGCCAATGCCCGCGAGGAAATGCGTCATGCTGAAGCCGAAGCCCGTCGGGCGGAAATCGATCACCGGCGCGCCCGTGAAGAACACGAGGCCATCGTCCATGTTGTGCGCGAAAATGGCGCCCGGCGCGTTCGCATCGAGAGCGAAAACGATGGCGAGCCGCGCGTCTGGATCGACGGCGAAGAGCTGGAAGGCGACGCCCGCACCGAATGGTTGAACCGTCTCGAGATCGAAAGACTCGAAGGCGGGAACGGCCGCCGCAGCATCGTCATCGAAGTGGATGAGGACGACACCGAGTAGCGACTTTCTGCCAGGCCGGATCCGGGGAAGTTTCCGGCCTGGTGCGAAACCGGAAGGGGCTTTGCGTGACAGGCGCTGTGCGCTTTAACCGAGGGAGCCCCAAAATGCGCTTTAAGAAACTCCTGGCCTTGATGGCCGCAACCCTGTTCGCGGCAACCGCCGCAGCCTGTGCCAGCATGCCGGCCGATGACGATGGTGCGTCCTCGTCGCCGAGCCATTCCCGTCAGCGGGAAGTGCCGGACGGCTATTATTGATCCGATAGCGGATTGAACAAAAAAAGCGGGCCGGCAATTTGCCGGCCCGTAATTGTTTGGTCGATTGAGGCGTCTCCTCCCCGAAACGCCGAAGGACTGAACGGTCAGGTCCCGTCCTGTTTGTTACTCTGGCGTCATATAGAGGGGACGTCAAGCACCCGAATCCCGCCTCCCCCTCAACCTACCCTTTCAGCCGGTTCAAAAGCGCAAGCGTGGAGGCATCGTGGGTTCCCGAACTGTCGCCATCCCATTCATTTTCAATTGATTTTGCCAGCTTCTTGCCCAGCTCGACCCCGAACTGATCGAACGCATTCACACCCAGCAGAACACTCAGGGCAAACGTCTGGTGTTCGTAGAATGACAGAATCGCGCCGAGGCTGGCGGCGTCCAGCCGCTCGCCGAGAATGAATGTCGAGCTCCGGCCGCCGGGCATGACCATATGCGGGACAATCCGGTCAGCGATCTCGCCCGGAACCTGCTTTTCGTCGAGTTCAGCGCGCGCCTCGTCGGCACTGCGCCCCCTAAGCAAAGCTTCGGCCTGAGCGACGGCATTGGCCAGCAATGCCTGCCGGTGCCGCCCGTCACCGCCGGACCGGAACGCGACAAGGTCGACCGGAATGGCGTCCGTGCCCTGGTGCAGCATCTGGAAGAAGGCGTGCTGTCCGTCAGGCCCTTCGCCGCCCCACACGACAGGCCCCGCTGGCGTGACCAGCAGCGCGCCATCGGCGGTCACGCGCTTTCCCAGCGATTCCATCGAAAGCTGCTGCAGCCAGCCGCAAAACAGCCGCAGGCGAATGGCATAGGGCACAACAGCCCAGGACTGGCATCCTGCAAGTCGGTGCCGGAAGGCCAGCAGCGCGGCAAGCACCGGCGCATTGCGTGACGCCGGTGCGGTTTCGAAATGGCGGTCCATTTCGCGCGCGCCCGACAGCAGCGCGTCGAACTCTGTCTTGCCGATGGCGGCCATGACAGACAGGGAAACGGCGGACCAGAGCGAGTAGCGCCCGCCAACCCAATCCCACATCTCGAAGATTCGCTTGCCGGGGACACCGATCGCCTTCGCGGCTTCCGGTTTTGCGGTCGCGGCTGCGAGGTGCGAGGAGATATCGTCGCCAAGCGCGGCGCGAAGCCAGTCCAGCGCGGAGCGGGTGTTGAGCGTGGTTTCCGGTGTGCCGAAGGATTTCGAGACGATGAATACCAGCGTGGTCTTCGGATCCAGACCGGCAACGGCGCGGTCGAATGCGTCGGGATCGACACTCGAGAGAAACCGCACATCGACCGGCGACCCGTCCGCGCGAAGCGCGTCATGGATCAGGCGCGGACCCAGATCGGACCCCCCTATGCCGATATGAAGGATATGCGTGAACCTGCTGCCAGCTGCGGATCGCTCGTCGCCCGACCGCAAGGCATCTGCGAAAGACTGCGCTTTCTGCAGCTCGGCGGCGGCCTGATCGCGGAATTCCGCATTGCTGCCCGCGCCGCGCAAGGCCATGTGCTGCGCCGCCCGGCCTTCAGTAACATTGACGAGATCGCCTGCCATCAGCTTGGCGCGATGGTCCGCCAAGCCTGCCGATTCCGCGAACGCCAGCAATTGATCGAGCCCGGCAGCGGATACGGCATGTTTCGAAAAGTCGAAGTGCAAGCCGGCAGCTTCCAGCGTGAACCGGTCGAGCCGGTCAGGTTCCGCCGCGAAATGGTCGCGGGCATCTCGACCGGATTCCGCCTGAACAGAGGCCCGCAGCGCCTCAACGGCTTGTTCACGGGTGATCGCCATGCTGGTCCACTCCTGATCCGGCCCTTGCGCGTGGAGACACTCGGATGCTCCCTCTTTCAGCCCTGTTAATCGCGATCGCGAGTTTGCAGGCCACACCGGGCGCAGACTTTGCCGCGCGCGCCGCTGAACTGCAAACCCGCGTCGAGGCCCGCCTCGAAACGGCGGCGAATTTCCCGGCACAGCGGGCACCGGAGTTCGGCCCGTCAAACGAACTCTATGTCGGCCTGGCAGAGTTTTCCGCACAAGCCATGCGCCTGTCGCTCGACATGGAAGCGCGTCAGGGCCCGGAAGATTTACGCTGCATTTTCCGCGGCATGGCACAAGACGCGCTCGATCATCGCCGCGCGCTCGCAACAGCGGAGATCGCCGCGGACAACATCGGGACCTATCGCGACCTGCTTTATCTTCTGGGCCATGCTGAAGGCGTGGGACCCATCGCGGATCAAGACGAGATCGAACCCTTCACGGGCACCGATCCGGGCTGTCCGCGCGGACCGCTCGACTAATCGCGGCTGACCGTGTCGACGACCAGGTCGACGCTGAGCAGGGGCGGGAGAATAACCGGTTCCGAGGCGCCCGGAGCGTAATACACATAAAGCGGTATGCCCGCGGCTCCATAGCCCCGGATGGCCTCTGCAATCCGGTCGTCCCGGTTGGTCCAGTCCGCGATCAGCACGACGACATCATTGTCTTCGAACGCCTCGGCAACACGCGGAGATGCCAGCGTCATCTGCTTGTTGAACTGGCAGCTCACACACCAGGCTGCCGTGAAGTCGATGAAGACCGGGCGCCCTTCGGCAACCAGCATGTCCACGCGGTCCTGCGACCAGGGTTCCCCAGCATACTCAGCCGACGCCTGTCCGCGCGATATGCCTACCAGCGCCACGACCAGAAGGATGCTCCCTGCGGCAGCGCCGATACGTCCTAGAAGGACC
>CBDUFA010000183.1:0-4255 GCA_965366295.1 uncultured Hyphobacterium sp. | reverse complement strand
CAGGCGGCTTTCGCGGCAGCAATGGCGCGTTTCGTCCAGCGGATGTCCGGGTCCGGCCATAACAGGAGGTCGCGGGCATGGTCGCGCAGTGTCTTGCCGCCCGGAACGCCCGTGGGCGGATCGCGGAAGGGGTGGTGAACCGCTTTGCCGGATATGCCGCCGGGAATGTCCGGGGCGATGACAAAGACATCATGACCCAGCGCCATGAGCCCCTTCGCCCAGTTGTAGGGACGCCGCGCGCCGCCGGAGACAGCGGGCGGGAAATGCCGGGTGAGGAGGACAATCTTCATCAACCACACCCTTAAAACGAAAACGCGCCGCTGTCGCGGCGCGTCTCGTGTTTTTCCATGCTTTCTTGAGGCTTAGGCCTTGACGATCTTCTCGCGCAGCGTGCCGGAAACCATGTGCGTGGCGTTGCGCGTGTCGACCGCGAACGGCACATTCTTCAAAAGAACGTCATAGTCGACATTGTCATGATCGGTGGCGATCAACGCCGCGTCATACTTTTTCAGCGCGTCCGGGCTCCACTCCACCGACTTGCGGCCCTCATACTCGGCATGGTCGCGGTCATACGGGACCACCGGGATATACGGGTCGTAATAATCGACATTGGCACCGCGCAGCTCGAGCATTTCGAGCAGCGTCAGCGACGGGCTTTCGCGCATGTCGTCGACATTCTTCTTGTAGGCCAGGCCGACCAGCAGGATGTTCGCGCCCTTGATCGATTTTTCAAGACGGGCCGACAATTCCTCGGCGACGGTCTGCACGACAATGCCGGGCATGTTGGCATTGATCTCGCCGGACAGCTCGATGAAGCGGGTCGTCAGACCGTATTCGCGCGCTTTCCAGGACAGGTAGAACGGGTCGATCGGAATGCAGTGACCACCAAGGCCCGGGCCCGGATAGAAGGCCTGGAAGCCGAACGGCTTGGTCGCCGCAGCGTTGATCACTTCCCAGACATCAATGCCCATCGCGGCATAGACGGTCTTGAGCTCGTTCACGAGCGCGATGTTGACGGCGCGATAGATGTTTTCCGTCAATTTCACGGCTTCTGCGGTACGTACATCGGAGACGGGCACGACTTGCGGCACGATCGCCTGGTAGACAGCCACGGCCATCCGCTTCTCGGCGTCGGTGTCGGCACCGACCACTTTCGGAATGGTCGAGGTCTCGAACTTCGGATTGCCCGGGTCCTCGCGTTCCGGCGAGTAGGCGATGGCGAAATCGACACTGGCCTTGAGGCCGGAGGCCTTTTCCAGGATCGGCTTCATCACCTCGTCGGACGTGCCCGGATAGGTCGTCGATTCCAGCACCACCATCTGGCCCTTGCGCAGGCGGGTGGAGATTTCCTCGGTCGCGGACACGACATAGGCCAGGTCCGGATCGCGGTGAGCGTCCAGCGGCGTCGGCACGCAGATCAGCAGCGCATCCGGCTCACTGAGACGGTCGAAATCCGTCGTCGCCTCGAACCGGCCGGTATCGCGCATCACCTTCACCGAATTGTCCGAGATGTGCTTGATGAAGGACTTGCCGTCTTCCAGCATCTTCACCTTGCTTTCGGACACGTCGAAACCGATGACGCGGAAGCCCTGGCGGCAATACGCCTGGGCGAGGGGCAGGCCGACATAGCCCAGTCCCAGCACGCCGATGACGAGCTCGCGCGCCTGCGCTTTCTTTTCCCATTCGGTCGCGATCATTTCCATGGAAGCGAACTCCGTTTCGGTCGGGGCGTTCATGACTGGTCTTCCTTAGCCGTTAAAGCTGCGGACCGCATCAATGATCTGGTCCTGCGTGTCTTCGTCGAGATAGGGGTGCATGGGCAGCGACATCACGCGTTCGGCCTTCTCTTCCGAGACCGGCAGACCGCCCGGGCCGAGCGGATAGCGTGAATAGATGTCCTGCTTGTGGATCGGGATCGGGTAGTAGACCGCGGTCGGCACACCCTTTTCCTTCAGATGGGCCTGCAGGCCCGACCGGTTGTCGTGCTCCAGCGTGTACTGGGCCCAGACCGAGACACCGCCATCAATGACGTGCGGAACAGCGGCAACATGGTCGGCGAGATGTTCGTTATAGCGGGCGGCGACCCGGTTCCGCGCCTCGATCTCGTCGGCGAAGATCGCCAGCTTCTCGATCAGGATCGCGGCCTGGATCGTGTCGAGGCGCGAATTCATGCCAATCCGCATATTGAGATATTTCGGATCGTGATCGAAGGAGCGGCCTTCCACGTCGGACTGGGTCGCCTTGCCGTGCACGCGCAGCGAATCCATGATCTCGGCGAGCTCGTCATCATTGGTCAGGACCGCACCGCCATCGCCATAACAACCCAGCGGCTTGGCCGGGAAGAAGGAGGTGGTGACGGCATCGGCCCAGTGACCTGGGTGCTTGCCATCGATCGTGCAGCCATAACCCTGTGCCGAGTCGGCGATCAGCTTGAGGCCGTGCTTCTTCGCGATGGCGGAGATTGCCGGGTAATTGGCCGGCTGGCCGAACAGGTCGACGGCGATGACCACTTTCGGGGTCAGCTTGCCTTCCGCCTTGACCGCCTCGATCGAGGCGTCGAGATGGGCCGGATCCATGTTGTAGGTCTTCGGGTCGATGTCGACGAAGACCGGCGAGGCGCCGAGCCACGGGATCACTTCGCCGGTGGCGGCGAAAGTGAAGGACGGACAGAACACGGCATCGCCGGGGCGGATATCCCAGGCCATCAGCGGCAGCACGATGGCTTCCGTGCCGTTGGCGCAGCCGAGCGCGTGCTTGGTGCTCGAGAAGTCGGCGAGCTGGGTCTCGAAAGTCTTCACTTCCGGGCCCATGATGTATTTGCCCTCTTCGATCACGCGCAGCACCGTGGCGTTGATCTTGTCGGCGATGCGGGCCCGCTGGGCCTGAAGGTCGATGAATTGCATGGCGGTGTCGCCCCTGTTCCTCTGATTTGGTGTCGCGGGAGGTGTGATCCTGAGACCCGCGGAATTCAAGTCACATTTCGTATCGTTCAGGCCGCCTTGCCTTTGATCAGAACGTCGAGCACGCGCAGCGCCTCGTCGGCGTCCGTCAGCGGCGGATGCTCGCCCGCACAGGCCTCCAGGAAGTGGCGGCACTCGGTCTTCAGCGGCTCGTCATCGCCATAGGGCAGCGGCTCCCAGTCGGCCTTGGACGGCACCGGCTCGCGGCCCGACGTGTCGATCGTATGGCGGTAGAGCCGCAGCTTCTCGTTGCCGGCGGCGGAATCCTCGAACACGGCCATGCCGGTCTCGCCCACCACGATCAGGCGGTGTTCCTTGAACGGGTGCAGCCAGGTCGCCAGCACATGGGCGCGTCCACCCCCGGCGAACTCCATGTCCAGCCGGCATTCATCCTCGATGCCCGGTGTCACATAAGCCCCGCCCATGCCGCGCACGGTCTCCGGCGCTTCGCCGAAAAGGGCGAGCAGCATGGAGACATCGTGCGGCGCAAAGCTCCACAGCGCATTTTCCTCGACGCGGAACTTGCCCAGCGAACAACGGTGCGAATAGGCATAGCGCAGCTTGCCCAGGCCGCCGCCCTGCACGAATTCGCGCAGCGCGACAAAGGCCGGGTGGTATTGCAGCAGATGGCCGACCATCAGCGATTTGCCGGCCTTTTCGGCGGCGGCTTTCATGCGGGCGCCATCTTCCATCGTCAGGGCGATCGGCTTTTCGACGAAGACATGCTTGCCATTGTCATAGGCCTTGATGGCCAGATCGGCGTGAAGCTCGGCCGGGGCGGCGATCACGACGCCGTCGATGTCGGGTGAAGCGATGGCCTCGTCGAAGGAGAGCGCCGGGACATTGTATTCGGCGGCGAATTTCTCGGCCGTCGGCGCATGCGGATCGACGACCGCGCCCAGCGCGCCCAGTTCGGCGAAATTGCGGACGTGGTTCTTGCCCCAGTGGCCGCAGCCAATGACCGCTACTTTCACACTCATGGATGTCCCCCGGAAGATATTAGCCGAATGAAGAATGGTGCACCGCACCACGTTTGGCGCGGCTTATAGCAGGCTGAGTGTGACGGTAAAGCGAAGACTGTGTGACGGTGCACCAGGCTGCTGCGAAGATAGGTTTGTGACGCCGTAGAATTGGCGCTATGACCCGTTACCTTGATCGAGGCGAGATGGTAAATCCAATGCCCGCATTGCAAAAGCTCTTCCGGATTGGTCAGCACTACTATGACTCGACGGCCTGGCCGATCATCGTGGGAATCGGCGATTTCATCGGCACCCTGTTTCGCTGGGGGCTGACCA
>CBDUFA010000182.1:0-4255 GCA_965366295.1 uncultured Hyphobacterium sp. | reverse complement strand
TCATGGGATGTTCAACTGTCCGCACACCGGCGTGGCACTGGCGGCCATGCTCAACCGGTTTCACCAGCGCATTGCCGACCTGCAGACGCAGCGTGAGGACATCGACGCGGCCATTGCCGAGCTGGAAGCCGGACGGACCTGGCTCCAGGACCGGATGGAGAACCGCGAACCGTCCGAGGAAATCAAGCACCGGGCCCGCGCTTTCGAAGCCCTGGCCACGGCCCGCATGAATGTCTGGACCGGCGCTTCGCCCGAACCAGATTCACACGAAACACAGGCCTGATGTAAGGGAGACATCCTGATGCCCGTCTATTCCGCCCCGACCCGGGATTACAAATTCGTCCTGCATGATGTGCTGAACATGACCAAGTACGGCAATCTGCCGGGCTTTGCCGATGCGGATGCCGACACGGTGGACGCGATCCTGGAAGAAGCCGCGAAGGTTTCCGAGCAGGTGCTGGCCCCGCTGAACCGGACCGGCGATATCGAGGGCTGCACGCGCCATGATGACGGGTCGGTGACGACGCCGACCGGCTTCAAGGATGCCTACAAGCAGTTTGCCGAGGCGGGCTGGATGGGGCTCTCCCAGCCGCAGGAATATGGCGGGCAGGGCCTGCCGCAAGTGCTGGGCCTGGCCACTGGCGAGATGACGTCTTCGGCCAACATGGCGTTCGGCATGTATCCCGGCCTGACCGGCGGTGCGGTGCGCGCCCTGCTGGCGGGCGGCTCGGAAGAGCAAAAGCAGATGTATCTGCCGAAAATGATCTCCGGCGAATGGACTGGCACGATGAATTTGACCGAGCCGCATTGCGGTACGGATCTGGGCCTGTTGCGCACGAAGGCCGTGCCGAACGGTGATGGCAGCTACAAGATTTCCGGCCAGAAAATCTGGATTTCATCCGGCGAGCACGACCTCGCCGGCAATATCATCCACCTGGTGCTGGCCCGTATCGAGGGTGCGCCGGACGGGGTGAAGGGCATTTCGCTCTTCGTGGTACCGAAACACATTCTCGATGCCGACGGCAATCCGGGGACACGCAACTCGCTGCAATGCGGCGGGCTGGAAGAGAAGATGGGCATTCACGGCAATGCCACCTGCGTGATGAATTATGACGAGGCCACCGGCTGGCTGGTCGGCGAGGAGAACAAGGGCCTCAAGATCATGTTCGTCATGATGAACGAGGCGCGGCTCGGCGTGGGCCTGCAAGGCCTCGCCGTGGGCGAGGTGGCCTATCAGAATTCGCTGGCGTTTGCGAAAGACCGGCTGCAGGGCCGTTCGCTGACCGGGCCGAAAAACCCGGACGGGCCGGCCGATCCGATCATCGTGCACCCGGATGTCCGGCGCATGCTGATGGACCAGAAGAGCTTTGTCGAAGCGGCGCGTTGCTTCGTGTCCTGGACCGCGCTGCATGGCGATCTGGAAGAAATGTCCGACGATGCCGGCCAGCGCGAGAAGTCCGGCGATTACATGTCGCTGCTGACGCCGATCGTGAAAGCCTATCTCACCGACAAGGGTTTCAAGTCGGTCTCCGACGGGCTGCAAGTGTTCGGCGGGTCGGGCTATGTCGAGGAATGGGGGATGAGCCAGTTCCTGCGCGATGCCCGCATCACGCTGATCTATGAGGGCACGAACGGGATCCAGGCGCTGGACCTCGTTGGCCGCAAGCTGGCGATGAACGGGATGCGTCCGATCAATTCCTTCTTCGCCGAGCTGGACGCGTTCGCTGCGTCGGACGGCTCGGAAACCACCCAGCCCTTCCTCGATGCGGTCGCCACCACCAAGGCGCAGCTGAAGGAAGCGACCGACTGGCTGGTCGAGAACGGTCTGCAGGACTTCAACAATGCCGGCGCCTCGAGCCACGACTATCTGCAGCTCTTCGGGCTGACCTGCCTGACCTATATGTGGGGGCTGATGGCGATGGCCGCGGAGGCTGGCGACAAATCCGACCCCTTCTATTCCAACAAGCTGAAAACCGGCCGCTATTTCCTCGACCGCTGGGTCCCGGAAGGCGGCATGCACCTTGCCAAGGTCAAGGCCGGCGCGGCCTCGATGATGGCACTCGACGCGGAGGCCTTCTGATATGCTCGCTGATCCCCTCAATGTGAAAAAGCCGGACTGGCTCGACCAGGAAGACGTCAACATTTTCTACGAGGCCGTGAAGGGCTTCATCGAGAAGGAATGCCTGCCGCATGGCGAGCGCTGGGAGAAGGAAGGCCAGGTCGATCGCGAAGTCTGGAACAAGGCCGGGGAAGCCGGTCTTTTGTGTCCGGCCGCGCCCGAGGAATATGGCGGTGCCGGCGGTGACTGGCGCCATGACTATGCCTTCCACATGGCGGTGTCCGAGATGGGCGTCGATGGCTGGGGCGCCTCGCTGCACAACTCCATCGTGGCCCCCTATGTCTGGCACTATGGCTCGGAAGAGCAGAAGAAGCGCCTGCTACCCAAGCTGATCTCCGGTGAATATGTCGGCGCCATCGCCATGTCCGAACCGGCCGCGGGCTCTGATCTGCAGGGCATCAAGACGACGGCCAAGAAGGACGGCAATGGCTATCGCATCAACGGGTCCAAGACCTTCATCACCAATGGCGGCACGGCGAATTTCATCATCGTCGTGGCCAAGACCGATCCGAGCGCCGGTGCCAAGGGTACCTCGCTCTTCATGGTCGAGACCGACGGGTTGGAAGGCTTCCGCCGCGGCCGCCTGCTCGACAAGGTCGGGCTGAAAGGCCAGGACACGGCCGAGCTCTTCTTCGACGACATGTGGGTGCCGGCCGATGCGCTGCTGGGTCCGGAAGAGGGGCAGGGCTTCATCCAGCTGATGCAGCAATTGCCGCAGGAGCGCTTGCAGATCGCCGTTCAGGGCGTGGGTATGATGAAGCGCGCACTGGATGAGACGATCCGCTACGTCAAGGAGCGGCAGGCTTTCGGCAAGCCGATCCTGGCGTTCCAGAACACGCAGTTCAAACTGGCCGAGCTGAAGACCAAGGCGACCATCGCCGAAGTGTTCTGCCAGCACTGCTCGGATCTGCTGATCAAGGGCGAGCTGGATGCGGCCACCGCCTCGATGGCGAAATACTGGGTCTCCGACATCCAGTGCGAGCTGATCGATGAATGCGTGCAGCTGCATGGTGGCTATGGTTTCATGAACGAGTATCCGGTGGCGCGCATGTGGCGCGATGCCCGCGTGCAGCGCATCTATGGCGGCACCAACGAGATCATGAAACTGCTGATCGCGCGGACGCTTTAAGATGCTGACGGTTCTTGTCTCCGCCCTGGCGCTGTTCGCCGCCGACCATCACGAAGCCACGGATTCCGGCTGCGGATATTCCACCAATGGCACGATCGAGGAACAGTTCGATCGCTGCATGGCGGGCGGGTGGTCGCGGATCGATGATTGCTCCGAGACCGGCCAGATCGATCACAGGGGTTTCACCGATTCGACCGGCGAGTTCTGCCCGATCGATTACCTGATCCGCGATCCGCACACGGGCGGGTTCCGCGTCGGCTTTCAATGCCCGGGCGACGATCGCCGCATCCGGGTGCTGATCGTCGAGGACGGCGTCATCAGCTCCAGCGACGGCGTGTCCGACTTCACGCCGGTTGCCCAACAATGCACTCCCGAAACAACAGATCAATGACTTCCCGCGTTCCGAAAGGACCCAGACCATGACCGAAGCCTATATCTATGACGCCCTGCGCACGCCGCGCGGCAAGGGCAAGAAGAATGGCAGCTTGCACGAGATCACCGCGCTGCAGCTGGCAACGCAGGCCTTGCAGGCCGTGCGCGACCGCAACAATCTCGACACGTCCAATGTCGATGATGTCATCCTCGGCTGCGTCTCGCCGGTGGGCGAGCAAGGCTCGGACATCGCCCGCGCCGCGGTGATCAATGCCGGGTTCGCCGAGTCGACGGCCGGTGTGCAGATCAACCGCTTCTGCGCCTCGGGCCTGGAAGCCACCAATATGGCCGCCGCGAAGGTGATGTCGGGTGAAGCCGACATGGCGATTGGCGGCGGCGTGGAAGCCATGAGCCGCGTGCCGATGGGCTCGGATGGCGGTGCCATGGTCGCCGACCCGGAAATGGCGTTCGACCATTACTTCGTGCCGCAGGGCGTGGGCGCCGACCTGATCGCCACGCTGGGCGGGTATTCGCGCGATGATGTCGATGCCTATGCCATGGAAAGCCAGAAGCGCGCGGGCAAGGCCTGGGACGAGGGCCGGCCCGACCCCTTCACCGCGTTCGAGAATGTGGGG
>CBDUFA010000181.1:0-4270 GCA_965366295.1 uncultured Hyphobacterium sp. | reverse complement strand
ACGGGCAGGCAGGCATCCTCCAGCAACACCTGGCCGGACATCACCGCGGCCAGGTCGGCATCCGGTGAGAGGCCGAGCTGGACATCGATATTGGCCATGCCGAGATCGCCATCGATCAACAGCATGCGCTCACCCTGCGCCGAGAAGGCCTGGGCCAGCCCGGCGGCAATCACTGTCTTGCCGACACCGCCCTTGCCCGAGGCAATGGCGAGAATTCGTCCGGCCGGCTGGCCACTGTCCGGCAGAAAGCTCATGGCGTTTCTCCTTCGGCCGCGAAGTCATCGGGCAGATCGTGCAGATCGAGCAGGGTCCGCGCCAGCCGCAGCGGCGTGGCCGGTGCGAGACCGGCGCCGATATAGGGGCTGGCCGAGACATGAGCGTAGGCGAGGCCCGCTTCGCCCGCGGCAATCAGCGCCCCCTTGCGGCGGGCGCAATCATTCTTGCCGACGATCACGCGCCGGGCCCCGATCGAGGCGTAAAGCGACGCGGCTTCGGCGGCATCTTCCGGGGCCATGCCGGCTTCGATCACGGCGATGATTTCGGCCTCTGCAGACGCCGCAAAGGCGGCTGTCATGTCCAGATCGTCAAGGTCGAACGGATTGCCCGCCGGCGCGTCGATCAGCACCAGCTGATCACCGGCATCCTGCACGAAGGCTTCGGCATCGCGCGGATCGTCGGCCACGGCATAGGGGCAGTCCAGCTTGTCGGCGAGCTCGGAGATACGCGCTTCGGCCCCGGCGCGTTCGCAATCGGTGGCGATGATCAGCGCCGGAATGCCGCCGGCTGCGGCGCGGGCTGCAATCCGGGCCAGTGTCGCGGTCTTTCCTGCGCCGGGCGCCCCGGCAAACAGCATCACCTGGCCGGTTTCGATTTCCAGCGGCGCAAAGCGGTATCTTGCCTCGATCGCCTGGGCGAGCGCATGGGCGGCCGGTGCCTCTTCCTGCATCTCGCAGAAGCGCGCCAGCGCCTCGATCGCCCCGTCCGGCACGCGATGGAAACCGAGCGCGCGGATAATACGGTCAATGCCTTCACGATCGTCGCCGCGCTGGCGGCGGATCTCGCTGTGAACCCGCGCGGCGCGCTCGCGTGGCGCCTCGATCACATCGCCGCCGAGCGGCTTGTCGGATGCGGCGCGGACCTGGACGCCGCCCCCGGGCGCATCACTGGTCGCGACGATGATGGCATCATCGCCCAGCTCGCGGCGGATGCTGGCCATGGCCTCGGCCAGGGAAGGGGCGGAAAAGGTTTTCAGCCGCATCGCCTAGACATGCCCCATGGTTTTCAGCCGGGCCGACGGGTGGATCTCGTTCTGGCCCATCACGATGGTGTTGGCGCGGAAACGCTCCACCAGCGAGCGCACATAGGGCCGCGTCGCCGGGCTGGTCAGGAGAACCGGGGTTTCGCCCTGTGCCGCGGCGCGCTCGAAAGCATCGCGCACGGCGGCGACGAATTCATGCAGCTTGGATGGGGCAAGGGCGAGCTGCTTGCGCTCGCCATCGCCGATCATCGCCTCGGCGAAGGCCTGCTCCCATTGCGGCGACATGGCCAGCACCGGCAATTGCCCGTCCGCGCCGGCATTGGCGTGACAGATCTGGCGCGCGAGGCGGCCACGGACATGTTCGGTGATGGCGTCGATATGCTGGGAGTGGGCGCTCGCCTCGGCAATGCCTTCCAGGATGGTCGGCAAATCGCGGATCGAGACGCGCTCTTTCAGCAGGTTCTGCAACACGCGCTGAATACCCGCGCGCGTGATCTGCGACGGGGCGATATCGTCGACCAGCTTCTTGTGCTCCTTGGACAGGCCGTTGATCAGCTTGTCGACCTCGGCATAGGAGAGCAGCTCGGCCATGTGCTCGCGCAGGATCTCGGTCAGATGCGTCACCAGCACGGCGGACGGGTCGACAATGGTGTAGCCGCGGAAAGTGGCTTCCTCGCGCATGTTCTCGTCGATCCAGGTGGCTGGCAGGCCGAAGGCCGGTTCCTTCACATGATCGCCGGGCAGGTCGATCTGCTGGCCCTGCGGGTCCATGACCAGCAAATGCTTCAGCTTCACCATGCCGGCGCCGGCCTTCATCTCCTTGACCCGGATCACATAATCGTTCGAGCCGAGCCGCATATTGTCGATGATGCGCACTGACGGCGTCACGAAGCCGGTTTCCTCGGCCATGGTCCGGCGCAGGGCGCGGATCTGGTCGGTCAGCTTGCGGCCTTCAACGTCATTGATCAGCGGCAGCAGGCCATATCCCAGCTCGATCTTCAGCTCGTCCAGCGCCAGCGTTTCGCCGATCGGCGGCTCGGCGGCCTCGGTCTCGGCGGTTTCCGCGGCTGCCTTGGCCACGGTCTCGGCCTCCTCGGCCTGGGCCTTGCGGCGCGCGGTCAGGGCAAGGCCCACAGCACCGGCGGACATCAGCGCGAACGGGATGAAGGGCATGCCCGGCAGGATGCCGATCACGCCCGCCGTCGCGGCGACCATGTAAAGGCCCTGCGGATTGCCCGCGAGCTGGCCATAGAGTGCCTTGTCGGCTTCGCCTTCCACACCGGCCTTGGAGACCAGCAGGCCGGCCGCGACCGAGATGATCAGGGCCGGGATTTGCGAGACCAGCCCGTCGCCGATGGTCAGCGTGGAATAGGTGTCGGCTGCCGTACCGAAATCCATGCCCGACTGGGCTATGCCGATCACCATGCCGGCGATCAGATTGATGGCGGTGATCAGGAGGCCGGCAATGGCATCGCCGCGCACGAATTTCGAGGCACCGTCCATGGCGCCGAAGAAATTGCTTTCGCCCTCGAGATCCTTGCGCCGCTGGCGCGCCTCGTCCTCGTTGATCAGGCCGGCGGACAAATCGGCATCGATCGCCATCTGCTTGCCGGGCATGGCGTCGAGGGTGAAGCGGGCGGCGACTTCCGCGATCCGGCCCGAACCCTTGGTGATGACCACGAAGTTCACGATCACCAGGATGATGAAGACAATCACGCCAATCACGACATTGCCCTGCATCACGAAGGCGCCGAACGCCTCGATCACCTGGCCTGCCGCATTCGTGCCTTCCGCCCCGTTCGACAGGATCAGGCGCGTCGAGGCGATGTTGAGGCCGAGCCGGAGCAGGGTCGCGATCAGCAGAACCGCCGGGAAGGCGGAAAATTCCAGCGGCTTCTTGATGAACAAGGACGTCATCAACACCAGAACCGACAGCGAGATCGAGATCGCCAGCGCCACGTCCATCAAAAGGCGCGGCATGGGCAGGATGAGCATCACCAGGATGCCCATGATGCCGATGCCCAGCGCGACGTCGCCGCGCAGGCCCTTCTTCAGGAATCCGGCAATATCAAACCCGCCGGAGCCGGTCTGTGGAGAGGCGGTGGTCTCTGCCATCTAGTGTCTCAGGCCGCTCCCGCGCGGGATTCGCCCGGCTGCGGCACGCTCACGCCCTGCTCGGTGTAGAGCTTGAGCTTGTTGCGCAGCGTGCGGATCGAGATGCCGAGAATGTTGGCGGCATGGGTCCGGTTGCCGAGGCAGTGATCCAGTGTTTCCAGGATCAAATCCTGTTCCACGTCGGCAACGGTACGCCCGACCATGTTGCGCTGCGTGACGTCGGCGGTTTCCGCCGCGCGCGAGGCCGTTGTCGAGGACGAGCCGGTAAACAGCGACCCGTCCGGCATGCGGATGGCTTCCGGTCCGATCTCCTGGCCGGAGGCCAGCAGAACGGCGCGGTGCATGGTGTTTTCCAGCTCGCGCACATTGCCAGGCCAGTCGCGGGCCAGCAGGGCGGTCTTCGCGGTTTCCGAGATCGGCCGGTCGCCGAGCCCGTTGGCCGCGGCGTATTTGCGGGCGAAATGCTCGGCCAGCGCGACCACGTCCTGCGGACGCTGCCGCAGCGGCGGCAGGTCGAGATTCACGACATTGAGGCGGAAAAGCAGGTCTTCGCGGAAGCTGCCCTCGGCCACCGCCTTGCGCAAATCACGGTTGGAGGTCGCGATGACGCGGATATTCACCTTCACCGGGCCGGAACCGCCGACACGGTCGATCTCGCGTTCCTGCAGCGCGCGCAGCAGCTTGGCCTGCAGGCGGGCATCCATTTCCGAGATTTCGTCCAGCAGCAGCGTGCCGCCATTGGCTTCCTCGAACTTGCCGATCCGGCGGGCAACGGCGCCGGTAAAGGCGCCTTTCTCGTGGCCGAACAGCTCGGATTCGAGCAGGTTTTCCGGGATGGCCGCGCAGTTCACCGAGATGAAGGGCGCTGCGGCGCGCTTCGACTTGGTGTGGACATAG
>CBDUFA010000180.1:0-4275 GCA_965366295.1 uncultured Hyphobacterium sp. | reverse complement strand
GGACGCGCCCGAGCCGACAGAAGAGACAGTGGTCACCTTCGAATCCCGGCCGCTCACGCGCGCGCTGCGCCTGCTGGCCGAACAGGGCGAAGATTATCTCTTCCGTGTTTTCATCTATCACCTCGACGATGAACTCGAAGATGGCGCAGAAAGCCTGCTGCTTGCGCGGCTGGCCCAGGAATATGGCTATCTGAGGCAGGGCGTGCGCGCGGCCAAGGCGGCCAGCTATCGCTGGAACATTCTCCCTGACGAAAGCTTCCCCGTAATCGATCTTCCGCCACCGTCCGGCGTCTATGTCGAGCCGGAACCCGGCCTGATTCATTCCGTCATCCGCCAGGAAACCGAGTTCGATCCGCGCGCCATTTCGAGTGCAGGTGCGCGGGGCATGATGCAGATGATGCCGGCGGTCGCCCGGACGACGGCCCGCCGCGTAGGCCTGCCCTACCGCTATGAATCCCTGACCTACGATCCCGAATACAATATGCGCCTCGGCCGCTATCACCTGCAGGAAGTGATCGACGAATTCGATGGCAGCTACATTCTCGCGCTGGCCGCCTACAATGCCGGCGGCCACCGGGCCCGGCGCTGGATAGAGGATTATGGCGATCCGCGCACCGATGAAATCGACGCGATCGACTGGCTTGAATCGATTCCGTTCTCGGAGACGCGCAATTATGTCCAGCGCGTGATGGAAAACCTGCAGGTCTATCGCTATCGCCTAGGCGATGGCGGGCCCGTGCCGCTCGAGATCGAAGCCGATTTGCGCCGCGGCGGGCGGTATTTCTAGACCCGGTCCAGCGCCATTCTGTAAACGGCCGGGTCGACATTGCCGCCGGTGATCAAAACGACGGTCGTCTTGCCCTGGGTCTCCACCTGGCCGTTCAACAGGCTTGCGAACGCCGTTGCCCCGCCCGGTTCGGCCACCAGTTTAAAATGCTTCCAGGCAAAGGCGATCGCATCAAGCGTATCGTCATCCGTTGCCGTCAGCGCGCCGGCCAATTGCGTCTGATTGATCGGGAAAGTCAGACGTCCCGGCTCCGGCGTGATGATGGCATCCTGCAACGAACCGGATTTGCGCGCATTGGCGACTCGTACGCCAGCAGCCAGTGACTTGCGGTGATCATCAAAATCCTCGGGCTCCGCTGCCCAGATGTCGCAGTCCGGGTAGAAATGCTTGATCGCAAGGCCGCATCCGGCGATCAGCCCGCCACCACCGGCACAGCAGACAAACTGGTCGGGTTCGAGCCCCAGGGCCTGGAGGTCTTCCGCAACTTCGAGGCCGGCCGTGCCTTGCCCGGCGATGATGTGGGTGTGGTCATAGGACGGCACGAGCGTGGCGCCCTTTTTCTCGACCAGCTCGGTGGCAATCGCTTCGCGGTCGCCGGTTTTCCGGTCATAGCCGACAACATCGCCGCCCAGGCGGCGCACACCCTCGACCTTTATCGCCGGGGCATCCGATGGCATCACGATGGTGGCCGGCATGCCCAGCAGCTTGGCCGCCAGCGCCACGCCCTGGGCATGGTTTCCGGAGGAAAATGCGACAACGCCCTTTTCCCGGCGTTCGGCCGGAATACGTGACAGGCAGTTATAGGCCCCACGGAACTTGAAGGAGCCGGTGCGTTGCAGGCATTCGGGTTTGATCAGGACGCGTCCGCCAAGGCGTTCGTTGAGCACATCGTTCTCAAGCAGCGGCGTGCGCACAGCTTCGCCCAGAATCTGCCGCGCGGCATCCGCGACATCCGAAAAATCCGGCAAACGCTCCATTCCCACACTCCCTTGCTGGAATTGCCTGTAATCACTTTCGAAAAAACACGCAAAGACGTTGCGCTGTAGGCGCAATAAAGGCTTCAATGAGGCCAGGCCCGAAACAAGGGCGAAAATGACCGGGGAGAATGCACAATGATGTTGAAGGGCGAGATGATGGATGCCCCCCTGATGATTTCGGGGATCCTGAAGCATGCCGATAATTGCCACGGGGATCGCGAGATCGTCAGCCGGCTTCCGGAGGATGGCTCCACTCACCGTTATGGCTACAGCGATGCACACCATCGCACGCGCCAGCTGGCCAATGCGCTGACCAGGAAGCTGAAGATCAAGGAATCCGACCGGGTTTCCACGATTGCCTGGAACACGCACCGGCATTTCGAGCTATATTATGCGATCTCGGGCGTCGGCGGCGTTGTGCACACGGTCAATCCGCGGCTCGATCCGGTGCAGATCGCCTGGATCCTCAATCACGCCCAGTCCAAGGCGGTCTTCTTCGACAAGACCTTTGCCCCGATCATCGACGGCATCGCCAAGCACTGCAAAACGGTGAAGCACTTCGTCCTGATGACGGACTCCTCTCACCTGAAGGACGTGCAGACCAAATGTCTCGCCTATGAAGACCTGATCGACGACCACAAGCCGGACTATGACTGGCCGGTCTTTGACGAATATGCCGCAGCCGGCCTCTGCTACACCTCCGGCACGACGGGCGACCCCAAGGGGGTACTCTATTCGCACCGCTCGACCGTGTTGCATGCCATGGCGTGCATGTCGGCCGACGTGATCGGGGTTGGCGCGCGCGGCGTGATGCTCCCCGTGGTGCCGATGTTCCACGTCAATGCCTGGGGCATCCCCTACGCCTCGCCCATGGGCGGCGCGAAGCTGGTCATGCCCGGACCGCGGCTCGACGGGGCCGGCCTGCACGAGATGATCGAGCAGGAGCAGGTGAACTATGTGGCCGGTGTGCCGACGGTCTGGCTCGGCCTGCTGCAATACCTGCGCGAGAACGACAAGCGGATCGATTCGGTTGAACGCGTGCTGATCGGCGGATCGGCCCTGCCCGAAGCCCTGCTGCGGGCCTTCGAGGACAATTACGGCGTCACCATGCAACAGGGCTGGGGCATGACCGAGATGAGCCCGCTGGGCACGGTCAATGTCCCGCTCGCCAAGCATGACAGCCTTGACCATGAAGAGATGATCAAGCTGAAGCTGAAACAGGGCCGCCTCGTCTACGGCGTCGAGATGCGTATCGTCGACGATGAAGGCAAGGAGCTGCCCTGGGACGGCAAATCGTCCGGGCATGTCCATGTCCGTGGTCCCTGGATCGCCTCCGGGTATTTCCGCGGCGCCGGCGCCGAGAGCTTCACCTCTGATGGCTGGATGAAGACCGGTGACGTCGCCTACATGGACAGTGATGGCTACATGACCATCACCGACCGCTCCAAGGACGTCATCAAGACCGGCGGCGAATGGATCTCCTCGATCGACCTCGAGAACGAGGCGATGGGCCATCCCGATGTTGCCATGGCTGCGGCGATCGGCATGCCGCATCCGAAATGGCAGGAGCGGCCGCTACTCGTCGTGCAGTTGCGCGAAGGCGCTACGCCGGACGCGGAATCCATCAAGGATTATCTGCGCGAGCGGGTCGCCAAATGGTGGGTGCCGGATGGCGTCGAATTCATCGACGAAATGCCGATCGGCGCGACCGGCAAGATCCTCAAGACCAAGCTGCGGGAAATCTACAAGGACTACAAATTTCCGGGCACGGAAGGCATGGAAGCCTGACATATGCTTTCTCCCCCCCCCCCCGCTTGCGGGGGGAGTGGCCCGCCTGTCCCCGCGAAAACGGGAAATGGCCGAAGGGGGCAATGGCCCCCTTCGTCAGCTTCGCTGCCACCTCCCCCGTGAACGGGGAGGAAAAGAACGCCTTACAATCCCTCTCATCGCCCCTTGCGTGGCGCGCCGGACTCACATAATTTTATCGAAATTCGATAAGGAGTAAATCCGATGGAAGTTGTGATTGTTGGCGTCCTGATGATGTTCCTGCCAACGCTGATCGCGTTGCTGCGCGGGCATCACAATGCGTTCGCCATCTTCCTGACCAACCTGCTGCTTGGCTGGACGGTGATCGGCTGGCTGATCGCCCTGATCTGGTCGACGACCGCGCGCGAACAGCGCGTCCGCGCCTAGATGAAGTCGCAGATATCGTTCAGCGATTTCTTGATGAGGGCGTGTTCCGGAACGGTTGCCCCTTCGGCCGGATAGCCTGCCACGATCAGCATGTAGGGTTTCTCGTCCTTCGGCCGCCCACAAATTTCTGACACGAAGGTCATCGGGTTCGGCGTATGGGTCAGCGTTACCAGCCCGGCCCGGTGCAAAGCGGTCAGCAACATGCCGCAGGCGATCCCGACGCTCTCATTCACGTAATAATTCTTCTTGTTCTCGCCGATCGTGGCGCCGCCCCGCCTCTGGGCAAAGACCGCGATGATCCACGGTGCGATCTCGATG
>CBDUFA010000179.1:0-4279 GCA_965366295.1 uncultured Hyphobacterium sp. | reverse complement strand
AACTGACCGCCGTAACCGGGGCCACCATAGACCGGGTCCGGGCGTGCTGAGGAAATGCGATTTCCCAGGCCCAGCGCGTTGAGGTTCCGGACGCGGCCATCGATCTGGCGGCAGGGTGAGCCGTAGTTCACGTCCTCGCACACCGTCCAGCTGCCATCGCCGATCACTTCCGCCGACATGGCCCGGTCATTCCAGCCATTCCGAACAAGGCTCGTCGTATCACTATCGAGGCGGATCGACTGGCCGGAGAAATTCGGCCCGGAATAGAGGACCAGATAGCTGTCCTGGCCATAGCCCGGATTCCAGCCGCCGCCCGGCCCGCCATAACCCGGATCGCCATTGCCGTATTCGGGGCGCGCGGAGGTGATACGGTTACCGAGGCCATAGGAATTGAAATTGCGGACTTCGCCGGAAATGACGCGACAGGGCGATCCGAAATATTCGTCTTCGCAGACCGTCCAGTTGCCATAGCCGTTGACGCGGGCCGACATGGCGCGGTCATTCCAGCCTTGGCGGGTCAGATTATTGACTTCGCGATCGAGTGTCACCGACTGCCCCGTGAAATTCGGACCGGCCCAGAGGGTCAGCGACCCGTCATTGTAGCCGCCGCCGGGATAGCCACCACCCGGATAGCCGCCGCTGTCGCGAACCTGGCGCACCGAGCTGACCTGATTGTCCATCCGGTAGGAGCCAAGATCGCCGACACGGCCTTCCAGCGTGATGCAGCGGCCGCGAAAATTCGCGTGCTCGCAGAATTCCCAAGTCTCGCCGCGGGCGATCTGGACCGACTCGGCGCGGTCATTGAAACCCTGTCCCGTCAGGTTCGAATTGTCGAACTGGACATCGAGGATCTGGCCGGAGAATTGCCGGCCATCGAACATGCGGATTCCGTTCCGCGGGCCGCGATTGGACCCCGGGCGCCCGCCACCCGGGCGACCGCCCGTCGTGCCATCATATTCCATGCGCGCCGAGCTGACATGCCCGTCGAGGCTGATCGCGGAAAGCCGCGGCACGTCAGCTGAAATCTGGCGGCAAACGCCCCGGAAATTCGAGTCCTGACAGATTGTCCAGCTGCCATTGCCGGTCACACGGACTGACAGGGCGCGGTCGTTGAAATTGATGGTGCGGAAATCGGTCACGTCCTGGTTGATGGTGACGGACTGGCCGGAATAATCGGGTTGCGAATAAAACGTCAGGCTACGGCCGCCGCCCCGTTGCGCGTCGGCAGTCGCTGCGATGGCGAGCAAGCCGCCAATGGCAAGAGCCAGTGTTTTCAGTTTCATGGTCAACTCCCAATCTGTCAGGCACAGGCCCGTTAATTTCCCCGATTATGAAACGACTTGTCTGAACCTGCCACAACAAGAGGGTCGGTTTTCGTCTAGTTTCCGTCGCCGTCATCTTCCTCTTGTGACTGGCTGCCCTGGCCAAACAGGCCGCGCAACAGGCGCTCAGCCGGGTCTGTTTCCTGCTGGTTGCCATCGGACTCGCCACCCTCTTCGTCCTCGGTGCCACTGTCCGAGCCGCCGAGGCCCAATGCGCTGCCCAGCGCATTGCGGAGGGCATCTTCCGGGTTCTGCCCATTGATAGCGCCCTGGACAGCACCTTGCAGCAAGGCACGTCCGACCGCATCCCAATCGATGCCGACACTGGGATTGTTGAAGGTCCCGCCGATCAGGATCGGGATGACCACGCCTTGAAGGTCGCGGCTTCCACCCTGCCCCTCGATGCTGGCGACCGCGCGCGGGCGCAGGCGGTAATTCAGCGTCTGGGGGCCGATCCCGACCGTGCCATTGCCGTCCACCCGCACGAGCGGGCTGAGCATGATCAGGTCATTATTGGTCGCGACGCCGTTGGCGACGGTGAAAGTTCCCTCCAGAGCCGAGAAGTCGGTTTCCTGGTCCTCGCCAAATCCTTCCGGCAGCTGGCGGTTGGTGAGCGCGGACTCGATATTGCGGATAGCCCGGGCGAGGTTCACGCCGCGGATTGCGCCATCGGCGAAGGCAAAACTGCCATTGCCACCGAGGCCATTCATCAGCTCCGCCTGGGTATTGCCGGACGTGAGAAGGTCAATATTGATGCGTCCCGTGCCGGACAGACGATCAAACCCGGCAGCCGCTTCCAGAAGTGGCGCGGCGGCGACGGACTGCACATCCGCGAAGATGCGGAAGGACGGTGTCGCCGTGCGGCCGTTGGCGACAATCGTGGCACGGCCGCTGCCGTCATAGAGGGAAATCTGGGTGAGATTGGCCTCGAGCCGCGAGTTCGACAGCTCGACCGCCAGGGCCGCGTCGGAAATCTCGATCTCCTGGACGCGCAAGTCGCCGACATTGAGGTTCAGGCGAGCGTCAACAATGCCCAGCGACGACAGGTCGATCCGCTCCGTCGACCAGGGCGGCACGCCCGATGACGTCGCGCCCGTGTCCGGTGCAACCGGAATATAGCGGGTAAGATCGAGCGCGGGGATATTGAGCGCCCCTGTTATGGACGGCCGCGCTCCGCTGGTTTCAACCACCATTTGCCCCGTGGCCCGTATATCGTCGAAATGAATGCGGTCGTTCCGGCTGCTATCGCTGGCATCCAGCGAAAAGGTGTCGAGATCGCCGGACAGGATACCGGACAGGCGGAAGCTCTCAATGCCGTCGCCGTCCGGCAGGGGCGAGCCGGCAAAGCGGGCCAATGCGCGAATCGACGGGATGTCGACGTCGGCGCGTCCGGCATAGGCAATAGTCTCGCCCTCGAGAATGCGGCCATCAAAACCGAGCGAGATCAAATTGCCGCCGAGCTCCAGCTGGGCTTCAACCTCTTCGCCTTCGAAAAACCCGCGAAGGGAGCCAAGCACGGCGCTCAACGTCAGTGCTTCGCCATCCGCCGACAGGGCACCCTGCAACCGCAAAGGATCATCCAGGCCGGTCATACGGATCGAGAGGTCGAGGCCCGCGATTTCCCGCGTCTGGCGGCCGTCGGAAAAGCTGATGAAGCCGTTCTCGATACGGATATCACCGAGCGAGGCCTCAAAGGGCAGGGCACCCGGACGCCGT
Source organism: uncultured Hyphobacterium sp. (assembly GCA_965366295.1). Lineage (GTDB taxonomy): Bacteria > Pseudomonadota > Alphaproteobacteria > Caulobacterales > Maricaulaceae > Hyphobacterium. Next base: position 1,241 of record CBDUFA010000179.1, on the reverse strand, counting down.
GTGAAGCCCTCGGAAGTTGTTGGTGCAGGCGCCTCTGCCGGGCTCGCGCCGAGGGTCCAGTTATTGCGCGCGCCGCGCTGTTCGAGCCGGATGGTGGGATCCACCAGGACGAATTCGTCGATCACGACATTGCGCGACAGGAGCGGGATCAACTGTATGCCGACCCGCATTTCCGTCATTTCGGCGAACGGTGCATCCCCGAAACCGTCTTCATTGGCGACGGTGACGTCGGTGGCACGGATCTGCACGCTGGGCAAAAGGCGCAGGCTGACTTCTCCGTTTAGCGCGACCTCGCGTCCGAGATTGTTCGATGCCGCCTGCTGTGCCTGTTCCCGATAGACCGATTCCGGGATCAGGAAGGGGATGATAATCGCGGCCAGAACAAGGATGATAACGAGGCCGATAAGTAGCGTAAGCAAGCGGCGGATCATGGTGGGGCTCCGTTGAATTCCCGAATTGATGCCTGTTCTCCGGAGAGAATTTACGCTTACTATACGCCACAGAATGACAGCCGTTCAGGGGGAAGGCATGAAAATTCGCAAAATTTCCATGAATCGCCGGGACATCGTGCTGGGCCTCGCGGCCGGCACGATCATCCCGGTGTCCGGTTGCGCGCAGAATGATGCGCTTGGCCGCAGTCAGCTTCAGCTGGTCTCGCAGAACCAGATCATGACGTTATCGCAACAGGCTTGGCAGGATGCCTTGCAACGTGAGCGCGTGCTGCGGGACCCGGGCTATAACCGCCGCTTGCAACGGGTTGGCGCCAACATGGTGCAGGCCACGGGCATGACCGATATGGACTGGGAATTCGTGGTGATCGATTCCGACCAGATCAATGCCTGGGTGCTGCCCAACGGCAAGGTCGCCTTCTATCGCGGCATTCTCGACATCATGGAGGATGACGGTCATATCGCCACCGTGATGGGCCACGAAATGGGCCATGTCGCTGGGCGTCATGCCGCCGAACGGGCCAGTCAGCAGCGGGCCGGCCAGATCGGCCTGCAGATCGCCGGTGCTCTCCTGCAGCAGCAAGGCGTCGATTTCGACCAGAACATGGCCGCAGCGTTGGGGGCGGGTGTCACCTACGGGATCATTCTTCCCTATTCGCGCCAGCACGAGTTCGAGGCCGATCGTCTCGGCGTCGATTACATGGTCCGGGCCGGCTACCCGTCCTACCAGGCGGTGGATTTCTGGATCGCCATGTCGACCCTGCACCAGGATGCGTCATTCGACTTCATGTC
>CBDUFA010000178.1:0-4340 GCA_965366295.1 uncultured Hyphobacterium sp. | reverse complement strand
ATCAACGACAAGGTCGCGGGGCCGCAATGAACGCGACAGGCGCAGCCCGTCGAGCGAGCGGGCCCGCGACAGGGCGACATAGGCCTGGCCATGCGCAAACATGCCTCGTGAAAAGTCGATATAGAGCTTGTCCAGTGTCAGGCCTTGCGCCTTGTGCACCGTCATCGCCCAGGCCAGCCGCAGGGGCAGCTGCTTGAACGCGCCGACAACTGACTTGTCGATCGATTTTTTCGCCGCGTCGAAGGCATAGGAATAGCGTTCCCAGGCGGCCGGTTCGACCCGGTGCAGATCGGTTCCCGATCGCACCAGGACGGAGCCGTCTTCCAGCCTTTCCACCTCGCCCATCGTGCCATTGACCCAGCGGCCATTCGGATCGTTTCGGATCATCATCACCCGTGCGCCCTTTTTCAGGATCAACGGGTCCTCCGTCGGAAACAGGCGCGGATCGAATTGTCCCTCGGTCTTCGAGGAATAGGCGCGCACCTCGCCCGGCAGCGCCGCCAGCCGCGCGGCATTGATATCGTGCGCGGCCTGGTTGGTCGGTGTCAGAACGACATGCGTGGCGCTGGCATCAAAACCCGTCGCTTGCGTCACGCGCTCGTTCAGCATCGCCGCCTCGCGATCACCCACGCGCGCCTCGCGCACCGCCGCAAGGATGTCGATGAAATCGGGATCGGATTGCCGGAAAACGGTTTCCAGCTCGACCCGGAGAAATCCGGCATCGCGAAACCCCGGGGCATTGAAGAAGAAGGGGCCGCCATAGATCTCGTCGAGATATTGCGCGATCTGGCCGTCTACCACGGGCGGCAATTGGGCAAGGTCGCCAACCACGACCATCCGGACGCCGCCAAAGGGTTCAGAGCTGTCGCGATGCAGGCGCAGGGAGTGATCGATTGCCGCCATCATGTCGGCCCGCACCATCGAGATCTCGTCGATGACCAGCGTATCGAGCTCTTTCAGCACCCGTGCATGGCGTAGCCGCTTGATGTCCTGCGGTTCGATCAGCCTTGGTGGGAACCGGAAGAAGGAATGAATCGTCTGCCCGCCGGCATTCATCGCGGCCACGCCGGTCGGCGCCACAACGGCCGCGCGGCCCTTCATCACCTCAAGAAAGCGCCGCAGCAGCGTGGTCTTGCCGGTTCCAGCCCGTCCGGTGAGAAAGATGTGCGCACGGCCTGTTGTGAGCAGACGCAGGGCCGGAGCGGTCGGGTCGGTGTCGGCAGGCAGAGACATGCAGACAGACTGACCTGATTGCTGACGCTTCGCCATAGGCAGACTGCCAAACGGGTGCTAGGCGGAAGACATGGAAGACACCGAGATCGAACGTTATGCGCGGCACCTCGTTCTAAAGGAGGTGGGTGGCCCGGGCCAGCAACGCCTGAAGGCCGCATCGGTCGCGATTATCGGCGCCGGCGGACTGGGTGGACCGGCAGCTCTCTACCTCGCCGCCGCAGGTGTCGGACGCATCACGCTGATCGATCCCGACACGGTCGGCCTCGACAATCTCCAGCGTCAGATCCAGTTCGCGACGCGTGACATCGGGCAGCCCAAGGCCGAAACCGCCGCATCCGGCTTGCAGTCGCTCAATCCGCATGTCGGGGTCTCGGCGGTAAACGGCGCGCTGGAGGCTGAAAACGCGGAGACATTGCTGCGGGGTGCCGATCTCGTGCTGGACGGCTGCGATGATTTCCCGACACGGTTTGCCGCCAACGCAGCCTGCCATCGCCTCGGCCTGCCGCTGGTCTCGGGGGCGGTCGGGCGCTGGACCGGGCAGGTCGGCGTCTTTGCGTCCGGCGTTGATCCGGCCACGCCCTGCTATCAGTGTTTCGTGCCATCCATCCCGCCGGATGCCGAGACTTGCGAACGGGTCGGCGTGATCGGTGCGCTGACCGGCGTGGTCGGGTCGATGATGGCCCTGGAAGCAATCAAGTGGATCACGGGCGCAGGCGCGCCCTTGACCGGACGCTTATGGCTCTATGACGGCCTTGCCGGCACCAGCCGGACGTTGAAACTCGCCCGGGACCCGGCTTGTCCGGTCTGTGGGCGGTCTGACTAGGGTTCCCCGTCAGCCGTTTGCAATTCACCTGGCCCTTTGGGCTCATCTGCTTGTGTCGGGCCTGTGCGCCAGTCGGATGGAAATGCTTCGTCGTACAGGCCGCGCCGCGGGCCGATGACACGGTCGAACATTTCCGTGGTCTGAGTCAGCAGCGAACGCCGCTCACCGGGTTGTGAAAACTGGTGCCCGGCATTTGAAAATTCTTCGAAATGGTATTCGGCCCCGGCCTCGGCCAGCGCGGCAGCCATACGCTGTGAATGTTGGAAGGGCACGGTCTGGTCATTGACGGCATGGGCCAACAGAACCGGCATGGTCATTCGGTCAGCCAGGTTGACCGGCGAGACCCAATACAGCCGGTCCCGCTCGTTGCGCGGATCACCGATCGCCATGGTCCAGTATTCGAGCGCACCTTCGTCACGGTTGCGCCAATGCTCGACAAAGCCACCCAGATCGGTGACGGCGGCGCCGGCAAAAACGCACTGATAGAGGTCTGGCCGGGTAGCTCCGCCCATCAGCGCAGCATAGCCGCCATAGGAGAACCCGGCGATGCAGATCCGGTCCGCCGCAACCCGCCGCTGCACAATCAGGTGTTCGACCGCGTCATCCAGATCCTGTTGCATCCGCTCGCCCCAACGTCGATAGCCCGACTCGGCAAACTGCCGGCCATAGCCGGATGACCCCCGGAAATTCGGCTGCAAGACCGCATAGCCTCGCGAAGCGTAATACTGGGCGAATTCGTCGAAATCATAGATATCGCGCTGCTCCGGTCCGCCATGCGGCATCAGGATCAGTGGCGTATCAGGTCCCATTCCGCGTCGCGGAACCGTGAGATAGGCGGTGAGCTCCAGCCCGTCGCTCGCACGATAGCGGATGATCTCGACGTCATGCAGCACATCCGGCGGCAATTGCGGCCGCATCGTGATCAGCGGCTCTACCGATCGGGTTTGACGGTTATAGAGATAATAAACGCCAGGTTCTCGCGGTCCGGAAACGAATAGGATCATGCGGTCACCGGCGAACTCCGTCGGCAACACCGAAACATCGTCTCCGAAAAAGGACAGGATGCCCTCGTAATGACGCGCCAGCTCCGGTTCGACGACTTCTACTTCCAGCCGGTCATCGCTGTAGGCATAGCCGAGAAATGTCCCGCCATTGGGACTGACAAAGACATGACTGATATCGACCCGGTCATGCTCGGCAATGGTCTCGACATAAGCCTCTTCGCGAAGGTCGTAGAGATAGAGGCCGCGGCGATCGGAGCCCTCGCGACGGCTGAATACATAGATTTGCCCAGGCTGGCCGGACATTCCACCCCAGGCGAATTCCGCTTCCCTGTCGGAGAACTCGCTGATCTGGAATGTGTGCGCCCGGCGCCATCGCCGGCTGCCGGGGTCACGCGTCATCACGCTGACACGCCGGCGCCGGAAATTCGTATCGATCCGCATCACGGCCACACCGTCCGCATTCGCGTGCCACAGCGTTGTTCGGGGATTGCCGCGGTCCTCGATATCGGCTTCGCCGGTATAGACATTCACCCGCCACAAGTGGAGGGCATCCCCGCGATAGGCCGACATCAGGACATGTTCGGGATCGTCCGGCAGGACGTGGACCAGCTCGTTGCCCCAGGCATTGTAGAGATTGTTGAAGACCCGCCGACCCTCGCCTTCGAACAGGATCACCGGTTGAGCGAGATCACGGCGGTCATAGCTGATGGTCCGGATAACCGGCGCACCGAACATGCTGAACCTGGAATAGAGATACTCGGCATTGAGCGCGACGGTAACAAGAACCCGCTCATTGCTCGCCCAGTTGATGTTGAGGATCGGAAACTGGCCGAAGCCGGCCTGTATCCGGTTTTCATTCTCGGGTGAATCCAGGTCCTGTATGACAAGCACATCGCCGTTCTGGCCATGATCGGTGTGAACCATAAAGGCCAGATAGCGCCCATTCGGCGAGAGTTCGGGAGCTGTCATCTCCGGCCGGTCGAGAAAATCCTCGAGGTCGGCCTGGTCCACAGTTGGCAATTCGCCCTGCGCAAGCACAATCGGGTTTAGCAACAGGCCCGCCAGGATCCCGATCAGCATTACATTGTGCCAACGCATGAAACTCTCCCCTCGCCCCGGGATTAAAAAGGGGATGACGGCGTGGCGCAATGCCTGATTGTGACGGGGCTATCAGGGTTTGCCCGGATGATCCCGCCTGTGATGCGCTGTCAGCATCAGTCCGCCGCCGACCACAACGCCCGGAAACCAGCCGAATATGAAGCCGATCAGGAGATTGCCCG
>CBDUFA010000177.1:0-4350 GCA_965366295.1 uncultured Hyphobacterium sp. | reverse complement strand
CTCCTTGAAGGCCTTGCCGTAGGCCGCGGCATAGACGAGGAATTTCTTGGGCACACAGCCGCGGATCACACAGGTGCCGCCGACCCGGTACTCCTCGGCAATCGCCACCTTTGCACCGCGCATGGCGGATATGCGCGCCGCACGGACCCCGCCGGAGCCCGCACCAATGACAAAAAGGTCGTAATCGTATTCGGCCACGTTGTCGCCCGTCACCGGTTTTCGAGCATCTCGATGATGCGCGGCATGGCATTATTCATCGCCTGTTGGCCCAGCGACTGGCCCAGCGCATCGGCCTGCTCGGCAATAACGGGCTGGCGTTCAGCCATGCGGCCATCGAGCGTGGTGTTCGGATCGTCGAGCATTTCCCGGAGCTCGGCTTCGGTAAACTGCTCGGCATAAATGGCTGCGAATCCCTGCGTGAATTCCGGCATCAGGGCGCGCATTTCTTCCATGAAATACGCGACGATCATGTCGCCTTCCGGCTCGGTCAGGTCCGGTATATTGGTTCGGAAGGCGGCCACAATCTGCGGCCCGGACGCCTCGACCTGCGACATGATCAGATCCGTCGCGCCATACTGTTCGATCAATTCGACCGCCAGCTCCTGGCTGCGGTCCTGCGCATACACGGCCGGGGTTGCGGCAATCGTGGCCAGCGCGATCAGAAGGGTCGCAATATATTTCATCTAGAGCTCCATTACGCGTGCACCGCGATCCTCGCCGACGATCACCACCCGGGCCAGCCCGATGAACAGGCCGTGTTCGATCACGCCGGGAATGTGCAACAACCGGTCGCCCAGCGCCGGCGCATCGGGAATGGCACCACAGGCGCAATCGAGGATGTAGTGTCCGCCATCGGTAATGAAAGGCTCGAGCCCATCTCCGCGGCGGCGAAGCCGGACATCGGCCCGCTCGATCCCGCTGGCCCGCAGCGCATCGAATATCTTCTTGGCGGTGATGGTGAAGGCGAACGGATCCACCTCGACCGGCAGCGGGAAGTCACCCAGCTGCCCCTTCAACTTGGTCTCGTCGATGATAACCACCATCAGGTCCGATGCATGGGCGATGATCTTTTCGCGGAGATGGCAACCACCCCCGCCCTTGATCAGCTGGAAACGGCCGTCCACCTCGTCAGCGCCGTCCACCGTGACGTGGATCCGGTCGACATGATCGATGGGCTTCAGCGTGATGCCGCTTTCGGTGGCAAGCTCGGCCGTGCGATCCGATGTCGGCACGCCGACAATGTTGAGACCATCGCGGACCCGCTCGCCCAATGCTTCGACGAATAATTCGGATGTAGAACCGGAGCCAAGCCCGACCGTCATGCCGTCGCTGATATAGTCCAGCGCGGCCTCTGCGGCATTGGCCTTCTGCTCCGACGCACTCACGAGTTCACCCCGGCGAGAAGGACGTATTTCAGGTCCGTGAATTCCTCGACGCCCCATTTGCCGCCTTCGCGGCCAATGCCGGATTCCTTCACACCGCCAAACGGTGTCGATGCCGAACCGACCATCGGCGCATTCACCCCGATCATGCCGTAATCGAGTCCCTCGGACATGCGGTGAACGCGCCCGATATCCCGCGTGTAGAGATAGGCCGCCAGCCCGTAAGGCGTATCATTCGCCAGTTCGAGAATCTCCTGCTCCGACTTGGCGCGGTAGACCGAGGCCACCGGACCAAAAATCTCGCTTCGGGCAATTTCCATGTCGAAATTGCCACCATCGAGCAGCGTCGGCGCGTAGAAGGAACCACCCAGCTCGTCGGCCAGCGGCGCACCGCCCACCACGACCCGGGCTCCGGACGAGACCGCCTTCTTGACCAGCGCATCGACACGTTCGACCGCTTCATCATGGATCAGCGGGCCGATATCACTGTCGCTGGCGAAGCCATCCCCGGCTTTCACCGAGGAAATCTTCTCCTGCAGGCGCTCGACGAAAGCGTCAGCGACATTGTCCTGGACGATAATCCGGTTCGGCGAAACGCAAGTCTGGCCGCCCGACCGGAACTTCGCCTGCGCCACACCGGCTGCTGCAGCGTCGAGGTCGGCATCGTCCATGACGATGAATGGCGCGTTCCCGCCAAGCTCCAGGGCGACGCGTTTGACCCCGTCCGCAGCCTGGCGCATCAGCAGTTTTCCGACCTCAGTGGAGCCGGTAAATCCGATCATGCGCACTTCCGGTGCCCCAGTCATGACCGGACCCAGCTCAGCCGCATCGCCACAAATCACGTTGAACACGCCTTCCGGAAAGCCCGCCCGGTCGGCCAGTTCGGCCAGCGCCAATGCGGTCAGCGGCGTTTCCGGTGCCGGCTTGATCACGATCGAACAGCCGGCAGCCAGGGCTGGCGCGGCCTTGCGGGTGATCATGGCGGCGGGAAAATTCCACGGCGTGATACAGGAGACAACGCCGACCGGCTGACGGATCGTCCAGCCGCGCGCACCAGGCGCCGGCACGGGCAATGTGTCGCCATGCACGCGCGCCGCCTCATGCGCCGACCACTCGATGAAACCGGCACCATAGGCGATCTCGCCCTTGGCTTCGCGGAAGGGCTTGCCCATTTCCGCCGTGATCAACGTCGCGAGATCGTCGGTATTGGCCTGGATCAATTCCAGCCATTTGAGCAGGACCTTGGTGCGCTCGAAGGGAGAGGTTTTCTTCCAGACGCTGAAACCGTCGCTGGCCGCAGCAATCGCGGCCTTCGCGCCACGCGCGCCGACATCGGCGACATCCGCCAGCTTCTGGCGGTTGGCCGGGTTGTCGACCGCAAACGCTTTATCCCCGCCGATCCATTTGCCGCCAATATAGGACTGGGTCTTGAAAAGGGCCGGATCATTCAGCCGTTCGGACAAATCCATGTCTCAGCTCTCCGCTTTGCGTTTTTCCATCGCCGCGCGAAAGCGCGCCGCCCAGCCTTCCTTGTTCACCTGCTTGGCGCGTCCCAACGCCAGCGCATCATCAGGCACGTTGTCGGTCACAACGCCGCCCGAGCCCGTATAGGCGCCATCGCCGATCCGCACCGGCGCCACCAGCGAGGAATTCGAGCCGATGAAGGCCCCTTCCCCGATCTCGGTCTTGTGTTTGCCAAACCCGTCATAATTACAGGTGATCGTTCCCGCGCCGATATTGGCTTTTGCGCCAATTGATGCATCCCCGATATAGGCAAGGTGGTTGGCTTTCGCACCCTTGCCGAAAGTCGATTTCTTCACCTCGACGAAATTCCCGATCCGCGCGCCTTCGCCGATATCGGCTCCCGGACGCAGCCGGGCGTAGGGGCCAATCTGGGCACCACCCTGAACCACACAGCCCTCGAGGTGGGAGAAGGCATGGATATGGGCCCCGGATTTCACGGTCACGCCCGGGCCGAACACCACATTCGGTTCGAGCACCACGTCTCGCTCCACCTCGGTGTCATGGGCCAGGAACACCGTTTCGGGCGCCGTCATGGTGACGCCCTCGCGCATCAGCTCATCGCGGCGGCGGCGCTGCCAGCTCGCCTCGGCCTCCGCGAGATCGACGCGGGAATTGACGCCCAGCACTTCACCGGCATCGCCTTCGACCGCGACCGCCTTCAGCCCGCGCTTGCGCGCCAGGCTCACCACGTCGGTCAGAGAGTACTCGCCATTGGCATTGTCGTTCGTCACCTCGCCGAGCAGCTCGAACAGAAGCGGCGTCGGCGCTGCCAGGACACCGGAGTTCACGAAGCCGATCTTGCGTTCTTCGTCGGTCGCATCCTTGAATTCGACGATCCGGTCCAGCACACCGTCTTTCACCACCAGGCGGCCATAGGCGGCGGGATCATCCGGCGTGAAACCGAGCACGGCAACCGAAGCGCCGTCCTCGAGCGCGGCGAAGACCTTCGCCACTGTTTCAGCCGTGATCAGAGGTGTATCGCCATAAAGCACGATGGCATTGCCGATGAAGCCAGCCATGGCCGACTCGGCTGCCTGCACGGCATGCCCCGTGCCCAGTGGCGGATTCTGGAGCGCGGTCTGGGTGTTGTTCTTCTCGCCCAGCTCACCGATCTGGCGCGACTTGTCGCCATAGACCGTGACGATCCGGTCCGCTCCAGTCTTGCGCGCCAGGTCGATCGACCATTCCAGCATCGGGCGGCCACCAACAGGGTGCATGCATTTCGGCAAGTCCGACTTCATGCGGGTTCCAAGCCCGGCGGCAAGGATGATGGCGGCGCGAGGTGCTGTCATTTGCGGCTCCAGATCAGACACGCATTGCAATCAGGAAACCGCGCTATAGACCATTCAAACAAAGTTAGCGACCGCCTGATTGGGCGATCTTGCAGGCCAGAGGGTCAGAATTGATGACAGACTGTTTCCGCGGCGCCGGAATTGCCTTCGAT
>CBDUFA010000176.1:0-4370 GCA_965366295.1 uncultured Hyphobacterium sp. | reverse complement strand
GCACCCAGGCCAGGAATCCTTCCGAACTGCCGTCTTCTTCGACCAGCCATTCCAGGATGGCGGGTTCCTCGTAAGGATGCAGCGCCTTCACGCGAGCGGCACAATCGGCGGCCCGGGCGGTTTTCAGGATCATCACCCATTCCGCCTCTTCCTGCAGGGCGCCTTTCCAGCGATAGAGCGAAGTGCCGCCCGGCAGGAGGTTGGCGCAGGCGATCAGCCGCTCTTCCAGCAGCGTGCCGGCGGCGGCTTTCGCACTCTCCATGTCCGGCCAGGTGGTATAGATGAGGCTGACATCTGACATGGCAGAAGATTTACCCCTATAAGGCCTTTCCATGAAGACCGGTCACACAGATTCCGCGCTTGTCCTGTTCTCGGGTGGACAGGATTCCGCCACCACGCTCGCCTGGGCGCTGGACCGTTTTCCGCGCGTGGAGACGGTCGGTTTCGACTATGGCCAGCGCCATGATGTGGAGCTGCAGGCCCGGCTCGCCGTGCGCACGGCGCTGGCTGATCTCAACCCGGCCTGGGCGAAGCGTCTTGGTCCCGACCACATGGTCGATCTCACCGGCTATGGCGCCCTGGCCGAAAGCGCGCTGACCGCCGATATGGAAATCGAATGGAAAGAGGGCGGCTTGCCCAGCACATTTGTGCCCGGGCGCAATCTCGTCTTCCTCACCGTCGCTTCGGCTCTCGCCTATCGCCGCGGGCTGGACGTGCTGGCCGGTGGCATGTGCGAAACCGATTATTCCGGCTATCCGGACTGCCGTCGCGAGACCCTCAATGCTGCCGAGAAGATGCTCCGGCTGGGTCTGGACCGGGACATGCCGGTCGAGACGCCGTTGATGACGCTGACCAAGGCACAGACCTGGGCCCTGGCCGAAGAGCTGGGCGGGACGGCGCTGGTCGATGTGATCGTCGAGGAGACCCACACCTGTTATCTCGGCGACCGGCTCAACCGGCATGACTGGGGCTATGGCTGCGGCGTGTGTCCCGCCTGCGAGCTCCGTGCGCGCGGTTGGCAGGAATGGCGGCAGGGCCAATGACCTATTCGGTCAAGGAAGTCTTCCTGACGGTCCAGGGCGAGGGCGGACAGGCCGGCCGCCCGGCCGTGTTCTGCCGCTTTGCCGGCTGCAATCTCTGGAACGGGCTGGAGCGCGACCGGGCCAGTGCTGTCTGCGATTTTTGCGATACCGATTTCGTCGGCACGGACGGGCCGGGCGGCGGCAAGTTCAAGTCCGCCGGGGAGCTCGCCGCGCATGTCGCCGGCTTCTGGCCCGGGGGCGGAAAGCCGCTCGTCGTGTGCACCGGGGGCGAGCCGCTCTTGCAGCTCGACGCCGCACTGATCGCCGCCTTCAAGGCGGCCGGTTTCGAGATCGCGGTGGAATCGAATGGCACGATTGCCGCGCCGGATGGCATTGACTGGCTGACCGTCAGCCCGAAGGGCGCAGCGCGCATCGTCCAGACTTCCGGCCAGGAGCTCAAACTGGTTTACCCGCAACCCGGACTCGATCCGGCGGATTTCGAGGCGCTCGATTTCGCGCGCTTTTCACTGCAGCCCATGGACGGGCCACACCAGATGGAAAACGCGCAGGCGGCGTTCGAATACTGCCTCGCCCATCCGAAATGGTCGCTCAGCCTCCAGACCCACAAATGGATCGGCGCGCCCTGAGGCGCGCCGTCCGTTCAGGCCTGCGATTGCCGGTCAGGAACCGGAATTGATGGCATCGCTCAGGCTGGCCGCCATCCGCGAGGAAAAGCGGTCGAAAGTGCGATAGGCATCCGTCCAGACGCTGGCCCAGCGGGCATCCTGCACGCTCGGCGTCGTCCAGCTGTATTCATAGGTCGCCAGCACATTGCCGTCGGCATCGCGCAGCTCGGCCCTCACATCGGCACCGCCGCGGCCATAGCTCTGCCAGCTCAGACCCGATGCGCCGCCTTGCTGGGCGAAGGTCGGCCGGTTCGGCGTGGCATCCTCGATCACGACATGCAGCGTCGTGTTCGCATCGCCCTCCGCCAGCAGCGAAGCCTGGCGCAGTTCGCGCTCGATATCGGCGGTCAGCGTGCGGATCAGGCGGTCGAATTCACGGGTGCCGTATTCATCGCCCTTTTCCATCAGCGTCTCGCCAATGGTGATCTCGGCCAGCGCAACCGGCCCGGTCGGCGTGGCGTTGTAATTCGCGGAAAGGCCCTGGGCAAAAGCGGGCGCGGCGATCACGACCGCGGCCAGGACAGACATCAGAAAACGCATGGCATGCCTCCTTGCAGATTCACTGTCCCCTCTGGAAACAATCCTAGCAGAGGCACGGGCAACTGTCAGGAGGCGGTGCGCCTAGTTGTCGTCATCATCATCATCGTCATCATCCCCGTCGCCGGGAATGGCGGTGCGGACAACAGCGCCGCCGACATTGCCGGCGGTTTCCAGCACCGTGCCCGTCGTGCGCACACCGGTCTCGACAGCCATGGAGGTGAGGCCGATGGCAAGGCAGCCGGACAGGGCCGGGGCCGAAGCCAGGAGAGCAAGGACGATCAGGGCGCGCCGCGCGGTCATGGGAAACTCCGTATCTGACAGCCATCATCATGGCCTGGCGGGGATTCATAAAGCGTGAAGACGCTGCGAATCTAGTCCTTCGCCAGCCGCACATCGATCGGCTTGCCGCCCTTGAAGTGGATATCCCGCTGCGGGAAGGGGAAGGCGACATCACTGTCGGCAAACGCTTTCCAGATCGCCAGCAGGACTTCCGACGAGACATTGTTCACGCCCTGGCCCGGATCGGCGATCCAGAAGCGGATCTCCAGATCGATGGAATTATCGCCAAAGCCGCGCAGCAGGCATTTCGGCGCCGGTGAGGACAGCACGCGCGGCACGGTCCCGCAGGCTTCGACGGCGAGCTCGATCGCCCGCGGCACATCGGTGGTGTAATCCACGCCAATCGGCCGCTTGATCCGTACCGCATGATCGGAAAACGACCAGTTGATCACCTTGGTAGTGATAAACTCCTCGTTCGGGATCAGGTGTTCCATCCCGTCGCGCGTGATCACCGAGGCAAAACGCATCCCCAGCGAGTTCACCCGGCCATAGGTGTCGTCCAGCGTGATCACGTCGCCCGGCTTGATCGAGCGGTCGAGCAGCAGGATCACGCCCGAAACCAGGTTCGAGAAGATCTTCTGCAGCCCGAAGCCGATCCCGAGGCCGACCGCACCCGAGAAGATGGCAAGCGCGCCGAGCGGGATGCCGAGGCTGGAAATCGCGAGCAGAACCGCCGACGCCAGCAGCGTCACCTGTACCGACTTGCCGATCAGCAGCCGGGCGGACGGGTTCAGGCTGGGCAGCTTGTTGATGCGGGCCGACAATCTGGCGGCGGCGCGCGAAGCCAGCCAGTAGAGCACGATCAGCAGGACCAGCGCCTGGATTGCCGACATGACGGACACCCGCCCGCCCCCGACCGAAACGCCCATCGCATCGAGATAATGCGTGGTGGGCTCGAGCCAGCCGAGAATGTTCATCGCGGCGATGATCCAGCCCGTGATCGCCACGGTGCGCGACCAGAACGGTTCCATGATGAAGCCGCTGATCGCCCGGATGATCGCCCAGGCGCCGACCAGATTGGCGCCCAGCCGCACCCAGAAGAAATCCATTTCCAGCTGCTGCAGCGTGAACAGCACCGCCGAGAGGAAGACCCAGGCCAGCGCCGGGCCCAGCACAGGCGTCAGGAAACGCACCGCATCGCCGCGGATCTTCTTCAGGATTCCGAAGGAAAACACGCGTTCCAGCAGCTTGCTGACCGGCTTGCGCAGCGAGAAGGCCATGAAGGCGGCAATAATCAGCGCCGCGACCTGAACGCCGAAATCGACGCTGACAATGGCGCTCTGGAACCAGGCCCACAGCTCGCCCAGCCGCTCCTGCCAGAAACTGGCGTCGGCGAGCTCCTCGAGATCAGGCGTCTCGATTTGCGGTGGGGCGTTGGCGACCATGAATCAGGAGGATAGGCGACAAGCCTTCCCGCCGTCGAGGGTTTATTGGCCTTCGCGCCGCCAGCCCCAGCCGAGTGCCGCCACGATCAGCAGCAGGATGAGCAAAGCCGGTAACAAGGGTGAGCGTTCCGCGCCGCGCACGATATAGCGCTCATTGCGCTGCAGCCCGTACCAGTTGCGCCCGGCGGAATCCGCATCGGCCCGCGTGCGGCGGATCGCGGGCAGATCGGGTTGGACACCAGCGCCCAGCACATAGCTGCCGCCACCGGTCTCGCGGACCAGCGGCTCCAGCACATCGGTGGCCGGGCGCAGATTGGCGTATTCCTGCGGGTTGAGCGGACCGAGCGCGGCGACCGCGGTCAGATCGCCCGAGCGCAGCCGCACCAGGCCGGATTGTT
>CBDUFA010000175.1:0-4387 GCA_965366295.1 uncultured Hyphobacterium sp. | reverse complement strand
CCCCTCGCCGAGCGCCAGAACGAGTGCATTCGCCTCGCGCTCGATCGCGCCGGCCGGGTGATTTATGCGGAAGACTTCGTTGTCGGCCCGTCCGATGCCGGCCAGCTCGTCATGCATCGCGGCACGGCCCGCACCACAATGACCTGTACGCCCCAGTGTGGCCCGAGCCCGAGTGTCGGCGATGACCCTGACACGTTCGATGCGCTGACCGGTCAGCAATCGACCCGCCTCGGCATTGCCGGAGATGCCGCGTCAATCAGCGAGGGCTCGCAAAGCCCGCGCAATTTGGAAGGCCGCGAGTAGCGCCCGGTTAACCACGCTCTTTCACGCCGTTTTAAACCGCGCGCGCGTAAACACGCGGGAAGCTGACGGGTGGATTATGCGCAAGCCGGGATTTTTCACATCCTTCAAGAAGAACCGGGACGGTGCGACCGCGGTCGAGTTCGCGCTGATCGCCGGCCCGTTCTTCTTTTTCCTGCTTGCCCTGATCGAGATCGCCGCCGTCTTCTTCGCCGAGACCGTGATCGAGAACGCAGTGCTGGAATCGGCCCGGCTGATCCGGACCGGCCAGCTGCAGGGCGGTGGCGGCGATGCCGCGGCCTTCCGCGACGAGGTTTGCCAGCGCATCGATGTGATCGCCAATTGCGACGAGATGGTGTTCGAGGTCGCCGTGTTCGACAATTTCGGCAGTGTCGAGGCGACACCGCCGATCGGCGACGACGGCACGCTCAATGGCGGAAACATGGGTTTCGACCCCGGAACGCCGGGCGATATCGTCCTGGTGCGGGTCTATTACAGCTATCCGCTGATCCTGCCGAACATGTTCGGCACGGTCGCCAACCTCCCGGACAATCACCGCCTGATCCAGTCTTCCACCGTCTTCCGCAACGAGCCTTATGATGATTAGGCCGCTCGCCAATCTCCTGCGCCGTTTCCGCGGCAGCGAATCCGGTGTCTCGGCGGTGGAGTTCGCCCTGATCGCACCGGTCATGGTGCTGTTGTACCTGGGCATGGTCGAGATCTCGATGGCGCTCTCCGCCGACCGGAAGGTGACAAATTCCGCCAGCGCGATCGCCGACCTGGTAGCGCAGGACGATGTCATCACCGACGCGGAGATGGTGAATATCCTCGACTCCAGCGCGGCCATCATCGCGCCTTTTGACGTCGCCAATTACTCGGTGCGTATTTCCAGCGTCTCGATGAGCCTGACCGGCGATGTCGAGGTCGACTGGAGCGATGCGCGCGGCATGGTCGCACGGGCGCCGGGCTCCCAGCCCGGCCTGCCGGATGGCGTTCTCTCCGCCGGACGCTCCGTCATCTGGGTCGAGGTCTTCTACGACTACGAAGCGCCCTTCCGCGAGATCACCGGCGATTTCACCATCGAGGAAGAATTCTTCCTCCGCCCGCGCCAGTCGCTCTCGGTCGCGCGCGACTGATTACAGGCCGGCCGTTTTCAGCGCCGTCAGCAAATCGTGCCCGGTCGGCATCTCCCGGCCATCAATCGCCGATACAGGCACCACCCCCATCACCGCATTGGTCATCCAGGCGATCTCGGCCGCCATCAGCGCGCTCCGATCTTCGGCGACTTCACGCAGCCGGTAATCCTGCGCCCGGCACCAGGCCATCACGCGCTGGCGCATGACGCCATTGCGCACGCCGCAATCGAGCGACGGCGTCAGGATTTCCCCGCCCGCCAGCCAGAACAGATTGGCGCTGTCACCCCCCGAGAGATGACCGCTTTCGGTACACAGGAGCGCCATGTCAGCGCCTTTCGAGACCGCCTCGCGCCGGGCCGCCAGATTGTCGGCATAGCTCATTGTCTTGAAGCGTGCCGCGAGGCTGGACGCCGAGCGGCGGATGGAGGACATCGCCAGCTGAAGGGCAACCGGCTGATCATTCAGCGGCGAGAATTGCAGATAGAGCGCTTCTTTCTGGCCGGCGATCGGCGCCAGTCCGCGCGCGCCCGGACCGCGGGTGACTTGCAGCTTGCCGATTCCCGACCCGGGATGCAGATGCGCCACGCCGGCCTCGACATCGCGCCAGTCCGGCATCGCCAGCGCCAAGGCGGCGCAGGCCGTTTCGAGGCTCTGCCGATGAAGCGGTGAATGCCGGATCACACCGGCCTCGATCCGGAAGGTCTCGAACACACCATCGCCCAGCTGAAAGGCCCGGTCGCAGAGCGTTTCCGCCCCCGGTTCAACCTCCACCCAGCCCTGCGTCCCGCGCCAGTGCATGCCTACCCTTCCAGCGCCGCTTTCAACGCGCTCAGCTTGTGCAGGGTTTCATCATATTCCTCCGCCGGATCGGAATCGATCGTGATCGCTCCGCCCGACCGGGCCTTCACCTGCCAGTCCGTATCCGTGCGGATCAGGTCGAGCGTGCGGATCATCACATTCAGATCCATCGACTGCCCCCCATCGCCAATCCAGCCCAGCGCCCCGCAATAGGGTCCCCGCGCCTCGCCTTCGGCCTCGTGAATCAGCTCCATGGCGCGGATTTTCGGCGCACCGGTAATCGATCCCGGCGGAAAGGCCGCCATGATCAGGTCCAGCGCATCCCGCTGGTCAGCCAGCTGCCCGGTCACCGTCGAGACCAGATGATGGACGTTGGCATAGCTCTCGACCGCGTTGAGCTGCGGGACTTTCACACTGCCAGGCCGGCAGACCCGCGACAGGTCATGTCGCACCAGGTCCACGATCATCAGGTTTTCCGCCCGGTCCTTGGCACTCGCCGCCAGGGTTTCGGCCTCGGCCCTGTCGGCGGCCGGATCGGATTTGCGCGGGCGTGTCCCCTTGATCGGGCGGCTTTCCACACGCCCCGCCTCCAGCCGCAGGAATCGCTCGGGCGAATTGGTCATCACCACATGAGAGACCGCCGGCCGGAACCAGGCCGCATGCGGCGCATCGCTTCGTTCCAACAGCCTGAGGAAGACCGCCCAGGGGTCGCCGTCCAACCTGCCGGCAAAGCCCTGGCTGAGATTGGCCTGGTAGATATCACCCGCCCGGATGTGCCCGATCATGGTCCGGCAGGTCGAGAGATACCGCTCCTTGTCCCAACGCGGCGCAAGATGCCCGCTCACCGGTTTCGCCGGCGGCTGTCCGATATGCAGCCCGGCTTTCAGCCGCTGACGCGCGTCGTCCTGCCCGTGCAGTGTGAGCACCTGCTTTTCCGGATCAAACACGGCCCAGGCCGGGTACACACCCAGCTGGATCAGTGGCTGCCAGCGCGGCGGCGTCCCGGTGCGCGGTTCCAGCACCTGCCCGAATTCATAGGAAAACAGGCCGGCCAGCTGATGTCCTTCGGCCAGCGCTGCGCGGGCCTTGCGCAAAAACACATCCAGATCATCACGGGGCCAGAAGCCAAGCGTCTCGACCGGCAAGGCATAAAGCCGCGATCGCGACCGCTGCCCGCCGTGCAGCAAGAGCGATCCATCCTGGACCCGGAACGGCGCAAAAGCGCGCTCTGGTTCAATCCATTCCAGGGTCTCGAAATCGGTTTCGCTCACGCGGCGATCAGATTGGCGCAGACGGCTGCGATCTCGTCATCGGTCAGGCCCAGCACATCGCGGATATAGCCTTCAGCCGAACCGATCTCGTCGAACGCCTCGTGCAGGTATTCACCCTCGACACCCAGGAAGGTGCGCAGCGCCGCATCGGGGATCAGCCGGTCATACGTCTCCTGCAGGCGCTTTTGCACCATGGGGACCAGCGCATCGTAATCGACCGCGTCATTGGTCATGACATAATCGTCGACAATCGCGTCGAAAGGCACGCCGGCGAGCGACAGGGTCAACGCACAGAAAAGGCCGGTCCGGTCCTTGCCGGCCGCGCAATGCACGACAAAACCCTCATCCGGCCCGTGCGTGGCCAGCTCGCGCAGCCCGGCGGCAAACACGTCCTGATTGCCCTTCTCATTGGGCAGGCGGCGATAGGTGGCGCGCATCCAGGCCTTCACCCCGTCGAGGCTGACATCACCCTCGCGGATAAAGCGCAGGTGCGGCGGCTCGGCATGCCCGGCAATATCCGATTGCAGCACCCGCAGCCCCTCGCCCCAGTTCGACGGCTCATTGTCGCGCTCGCGCGGGCGGCGAAGATCAGCGACGACCGAGATGTTGAGGTCTTTCAGCTTCTGGCGGTCGGCCTCGGTGGCATTGTGGAAATGCCCGGACCGGTAAAGCCCCGAGCGCACTTTCGCACCATCGCGGGCATCGTAAGCCCCGAAATGGCGAAAATTGCGTATGCCTTCGAATTCGAGAACCCGGCTCATGCGCGTTCTGCTACCGGAGGGGGGGCAAAAGGGCAAGCTTTGAGCGAAAACAATCCCCCGAAAGGGTGAAAAAGCAGGCCAATGGGCGCTGCGCCTCACGGAAGGGCGGCTCGTCAAAGCT
>CBDUFA010000174.1:0-4392 GCA_965366295.1 uncultured Hyphobacterium sp. | reverse complement strand
GGGGGGGGGGGGGGGGCCCAGCACAGACGGCGATTGCCCCCCTCGGCCTTTCAGGCCACTCCCCCCGCAAGCAGGGGGAGAAAAGCCCAGGGCAAGCAAAGAGCACGCCGGGTGAGGGGTTCATTCCCCCAACACCCCCTCGACGCCCACGGCTTTCCCCGCCGCATTCAGCTGTTTCAGCGTTTCCGGGTCCAGGGGCACGCCTTCCGCGGCGCGGCGTTTGCGCAAGGCGCGTTCCGGGTCTCCCGGCGCAACGACGGGTGAGTCCCAGTCCGCTGGCGGTGAGGCGAGGGCATACTCCCACATCGCCTCCATCTCGCGGCCGGGTCGCCGAACGCATCGGGCTGCAGGACGATCGCCATCATCTGGTTGCGGATACCGCCGCGGCGTTCGTTTTCCGGCTGGATCGTGCCGCCGCCCGACAACACCCCGGCCAGCAATTCCGCCGCGAAGGCGAGACCATAGCCCTTGTGATCGCCAAACGGCGCCAGCGCGCCCTTCTGTTCAAACCCCTTGAAGCCGGACGGATCATCGGTCGGCTGGCCATTCTCGTCGAGGATCGAACCGAAGGGCACGCGCAGCCCCTTGTTGGCGGCAACGCGGGCCTTGCCCATGGCGATCCGGCTGGTCGCCATGTCCAGCAGGAAGGCCGGCTTCGCGCCGGTCGGCGGCAGGGCGATACATACCGGGTTGGTGCCGAACCGGCTGTCCGTGCCGAGATAGGGGGCCACCATCGGGTCATGGTCGGTGACATTGACGAAGAAGAGCGCGACGAAACCGGCTTGCGCCGCCATTTCGCCATAGGCGCCGATCCGCCCGAGATGATGCGCATTCGACAGTGTCACCACGCAGGCGCCCAGCGCGTCGGCTTTCGGGAAGGCGGCCTTCATCGCGAACTCACCGGCCATCCGCCCCCAGGCATCATGCCCGGCAATCTTCAGCACGGCGCCGGAATCATGGATCGTTTCCGGTGTCGCCGACACGTCCACCAGGCCTTCCACCGCGTGTTTCACGTAAGCAGGGAGCAGGCCGATCCCGTGGCTGTCATGGCCGGAGAGATTGGCCATGACGAGGTGATCGGACACGAGTTGCGCATCATGGGGCCGGGCGCCCGCTTTCTCCAGCGCGGCGGCCCCGAACGCGATCAGCTCGGGGGCGGGAATCCGGACATCACCGGGTTGCATCATCGTCCTCCACTTCCTCTTCGGGGCGCACATCCGGCGGCAGCCAGGCGCGCTCCAGCGCGTTGTTGTCGGCGCTGCGGTCGCTGCGCATCGTGTCCATCATCATCTCGTTCTGCCGCCGCGCGATGGCGAGATATTCCTCGTTCTCGAAGACATCGACATTCTCCTGCCAGGCCGCGGCCAGCTTGCGCAGCGTCTCGCGGTCATGGCGCACGAAATAGCGCACGGCTTTTTCCACCTCGAACGGGTGCTCGCCCAGCGCCTCCAGCGCGCTGCGCCCGGCCCGCACGGCACTGTCGAAGGTTTCCCGGATGATGTCGTTCGCGCCGGCGGCATAGAGTTGATAGACATGGTGCCGGTCAATCGCCCGGGCCACGATATGGATGTCGGGCCGTTCGCGGCGGACATGTTTGACCAGCTCGGTCAGCTGGTCCTTGTCGTCGATCGCGGCCACGAATTGCCGCGCTTCCTTCAGCCCGGCGGCGTGCAGCAGATCGGGCCGCGTCGCATCGCCATAGAAGGTCTTGATGTCGAACTTGCGGACCCCGTCGACCAGGTCGCTGCGGTGCTCCAGCACCACCGTCGTATAGCCGGATGCCCGCAACAGCCGGTTCACGATCTGGCCGAAGCGGCCATGCCCGGCAATGATCGTCGTGCCGCGTTCGTCGATCGCATCGGGACCGCGGCTCTCCGCCGGGGCGGCATATTTCCGGGCGAAGACCTGTTCATAGAGAATGAAGAGCAAGGGCGTGGCCAGCATGGACAGCGCCACCAGCAGGGACAGGACCGGCTCCAAATCGGCCGGAATCACGCTGTTCTGGACATTGAAGCTCAACAGGACGAAGCCGAATTCGCCGGCCTGGGCGAGGCTCAGCGTCATCAGCCAGCGATCGCGTCCGCGGATCTTGAAGACCAGGCCGAGCACAAACAGCACGCCCGCCTTGGCCGCGATCAATGCCGCCAGCAGGCCGAGGATCAGCCCCCAGTCGGCCAACAACACGTCGAACTGGATGCCCGCGCCGACGGTGATGAAGAACAGCCCCATCAACAGGCCGCGGAAGGGCTCGATGTCGGCTTCCAGCTCGTGCCGGTATTCCGAGTTCGCCAGCACCACGCCGGCCAGGAAGGTGCCTAGCGCCGGTGACAGGCCGACCAGCGTCATCAGGAGGGCGATGCCGACGACCAGGAAAAGCGCCACAGCGGTGAACATTTCGCGCAGGCCGGAGCGGGCGATGAAGCGGAACAGGGGCCGCGTCAGGTAATAGCCGCCGCCGATGACGATCCCGATCGCCGCCAGCACGACCGGGCCATAGGCCCAGCCGGGCAAATTCTCCGTCAGATTGAGGCTCGGGCCATGATCGCCGCTGCCCGTCGCGCCATGCGCATCCGCGGCGCCATGCGCGGCCTCGGCGGCATGGTGGACGGCATCCTCAGCGCCTGTGCCCGCCAGCGCCGGAAGCGCGAGCAGCGGCAGGAGCGCCAGCATCGGGATGACGGCGATGTCCTGGAACAGGAGGATGGAAAAACTGCCGCGCCCGCCCTCGGTCTTGTCGAGCGATTTTTCCGACAGGGATTGCATCACGATGGCGGTCGACGATAGTGCGAAGGTCAGGCCGATGGCCAGCGCCACGCTCCAGTAGAGGCCGAGCGCCATCGCCACGGCGGCGATGATCGCGGCGGTGATCACCACCTGGAGCCCGCCCAGCCCGAGCAGCCTCAGCCGCATGTCCCACAGCGCACGCGGCTCCAGCTCCAGCCCGATCAGGAACAGCATCATCACCACGCCGAACTCGGCGACATGCTGCAAGTCCTGGGTTTCCGCCCCGACCAGGCCGAGCACCGGGCCGATCAGCACGCCGGCGGCGAGATAGCCCAGCACCGAGCCGAGCCCGAGCCGGCTGGCCAGTGGCACGAGAATGACCGCGGCGGTCAGATAGATGGTGGCATCGAGCAGTAATCCGCCCATGGCACTACTCCTTCACCAGCGATTTCAACGCACCGTTCAGCACGGCCAGCTTGCGTGCCGCCTCGATATCGAGCTTGCGGTCACGCAAGGCGGCCAGCAGGCCTTTCCACTCGGCGACATGCTCGTTGAGGCGGTTGTCTTCCCCGGCATGACCGGCACGGAAGAAGGCGAAGGGCGGCAAATAGACCATGCCGCAATAATCCGCCGTCTGCTCCAGCGGGGCGAGCAATTGGCGCACGCTGAAATGATTGTAGCCATCGCGGTGATAGCTTTCTTCCGGATTGCCGGCGGTCAGCGCCGAGAAGAAGAGTTTTCCGTTCAGCGCCTTGCCCTCGCGCCCGAAAGCCCAGCCATGTTCCAGCACGATATCCTGCCACTCCTTCAGGAGCGGCGGGGTGGAATACCAGTAGAAGGGATGCAGGAAGATGATGACGTCATGCGCCCCGGCGCGGGCCTGTTCCCGGTCGGCATCGATGTCGCTGCGCGGATACTCGGCATAGAGATCGGCGAAGGTGACGCCCTCGGTCTCGCGCGCCGCCTGCCGCAGGGCGCGTCCCGCCACAGAGCGGCGCGGCGCCGGGTGAGCGGCCAGCACCAGGATGCGCCGCGGCGCGGTCGCGTCATCATCGATCAGGCCCATCCACTCTCCCCGAATCCGGCTGCTTTGCCCCGACCATAGTCGGGCTGCGCCGCTGCCGCCATGGCAAACCGGACCGGGTGGGCGTCAGCCGTGGATCAGCGGGATGGTCTGGCGCACCTGCGCGGCCAGCAGCGCATGATCATTCGCTTCCAGCCGGTCGGCCAGCACGTTGAGGATCGCCACCGATGGCAGGTCATGCGCCGTCACGCCGCCGGAATCGAACGCGCTGGTGCTGGCGCGGGCCGATGTCGCCCAGGCCGGCGCTCCGTCCGGGCCGAACAGGCCGACAGCATCGATCTGCGGCCATCCCGGCACGCTGGTGTCGAGGTGAATGCGCACGCTGCGGATATCCGCCGGCTGCGCGAGAATGGCGCGGACGATCGGCGCCCCGGCTTCGGATTCCGCCCGCACGATCTCGTAGGCCGGAGCCGCGCCATTGTCGGTGCCGATATCCAGCCCCGTGAACGCGTCCGGGATCTGCGTGAAGTGAATGTCGACCTGCCGGGTCGTCACCGGCCGGTCATAGGCGACCTCCAGCCATTCCGCGCCGGCATTGGCGCTCGCCGGCGCCCAGGCCAGCGAGGTTTCACCGATACCGCCAT
>CBDUFA010000173.1:0-4394 GCA_965366295.1 uncultured Hyphobacterium sp. | reverse complement strand
TCTCGTCATAGGTACAACGCAGATTGGCACCATTCACTTGTGGCGAAGGCTCCTGGATAGCGCGGACATAATAGGTGGCATCGCGCCCACCTGCCACGAAATCCGGGTCGGAGAACTCGACCTCGCAGCCTTCGCCCCGGTCATCGCAGGGCAGGGTGCGCCAGACATCCTCGATCAGGCCGTCCAGCGGCTCACCTTCGACGATTTGCGGGCGGATGCGCACGACCTCGATCCGGGTGATGTGATAGCGCTCATTGCCCGGATTATAGCATTCGCCGCGGCATAACTGCTGCAAGCGGTCAGGCGCGAGCCCGCGTACGGAATAGTCCGGACAGCCTTCATTCTGGCGCAGCGAGCCTGCCGCGCGGACCCGGAAGACCGGATTGGACGAGAATTCGGCTTCCGCGCCCATGCCGGCGAGGCTATTGCCATCTTCGTCGACGAGGTCGAACCAGAGCAGCTGGCGCAAGCCCGAAGTGGCATAGACCTGCCGGTTTTCAAGTGCCTCCCAGACGCCATCGCGCGAGCGTTCGGAGACATGGGCGGCCACCAGACCCCCACCGGTAAAGAAGCTGGCCTGCCGTTCCAGCTCGGTGATCTGGAAACCGGCATTGTTGATCAGCTCTTCGCGCGTGATGCGCACGGATTGGGCGGGCGCCCCGTCGTCAGGTGGCAGGAAACGTTCGGCGACGTCCTGGCTGACTGCACCGCCGGCATCGGTCATGTAATGGCGGCCGAAGGGTTTGTAGCCGATGCCGGGGCGGGCGGTGTGCGTGTCGGACGAGCCGATGAAGCCCCAGCGGAAGCGGTATTCATTGCCATCCTCGTCGAAATGCGTGGTGGCGAGGCCGGCCTGCACGGTGGTGGTCGGGTTGAGATTGAAGGCCGGCAGGAAACAATCCTGGCACTGGCCGGAATTGAGCCAGTCCTCGATGGCTTCGCCCTCGACCGTCAGATGGCCAGCCAGCCCCACGAATGCGGCATTGTCCCGCGCCTCGGCGGCGCGCTCGGCACAGACCGTTTCGCTCTCGCCTTCGGCCAGACACCGTTCCTCGATGATCTCGCCGGCCCGCCAGCAGGAGGGCAGATAGTTGTCGGTGGGTTCGGGGCAGGTGAAATTGTCCGGATCGCCCTCGACCGCGCGCCACGACCGGTATTCCTCGGAATTGCCGTGGCCGGAATAGATCTCGATCAACCGCATCACTTCCGGGAACTCGGTGGGGACCAGCTGCTTGTTCCAGGTCGTGCCAGGCGGCGTGTAAAATCCCCAGGCGGTGCCATGCGGAATGATCAGCGGGTCCAGCCCCTGGCTGTGCAGGCGGGTGACAAGCTCGCCGGGTGTCGCCGCGATTTCGTAGCATTCGCGCGGCAATTCGCCGGACGGTATGTCCTCGTCGCAGAGCGGCACGTCCCGCACATCCTGCACGAAGCGGCCGAAATCATAATAGGTCTGCCGGTGGGCGAGATCGAGGAAAGCGATCTGCGGCGGCAACATGGCCTGGGCATTGTCGCGTAGCGCCCGGACCGTGACCCCGGCCGCCGCGATCGGGCGCGCCGCAATCTCGTCGGGATCGAGCGACCGGAAGATGACATTCTTGTGCCCGTAATGGTTTTCCGGCAGCGGGCCGACCTGGGTCCATTCGAACCCGACAAAGGGGATTACGTCGGGAATGCCATCGGCATCCGAGCGGGCCGCGCATTGCTGCACCGTGTCGATGATCTGGTTCCAGCGCGTCGGCGTCAGGGCTTCGGCATGATCGGTGGCTGCCCAGAAGTCGAGGCCGGAGCAATAACGGGCAAAATCGCACGCATCCGAAATCGGATTGGCGCCTTCCCCGCGCAGCAGGGGCAATGCCCACACAAAGGCATCGGTCGAGAAGGTGGAATGGACATGGAGGTCGCCGAACAGGATTTCCGTATCGCCCGGTTCGCCCAGCCCTTCGGCCGCGGCGTTGATGCGGGCAATCCGGTCTTCGATGGTTTCCTGCGGGACCGCCGCGCCGGTAATCTCGCCCGGGCCGCGTGGCTGGCCATACCAGTTGTGAAATACGCCAAAAACATAAAGGCCAATGGCCGCGGCAATGGCGAGAATGACCCCGCCGCCTATCCAGACATAACGCATGCGACTCTCCCCCGGTCAGGATGAAACCCTAAGCGGAAAACCGGGGGGCTGGGAATAGGGGGCGCAAAAATGCCTGGTGCCGGCTGAGGGACTCGAACCCCCGACCCCCTGATTACAAATCAGGCGCTCTACCAGCTGAGCTAAGCCGGCCGACCAAGGCGCTCCCCATACCGGTGTGCGCCCGCCCGTGCAAGCAGGCAGGCGCACTCGCGGCGGGCTTACCGGAAGAAGCTGAAAATCAGGCCGGCCAGGAGATAGGCTGCCAGCTGGTTGCCGAAATTGATCAACGTGAGCTCGAGCGGTTGCTTCTCCCAGACGTGCGCCAGCATCTGGGTGGTGGCCGAAAAGAATAGCCAGACCAGCGCTGCCGCGATCATGCAGTCGACCAGCCCGTCCTGTCCGTTCCAGGCCAGCGCGACGCCAATGCCGATGGCGGCGACCAGCGAGTTGGTGACACCCTTGGCCATGACGAGGCCCATATTGACGCCTTCGCCAAGGCTCTCCCTGGTGAAGCCGTTGAGAGTCATCCAGCGTTTGCCGAACAGCGGGCCGTACCAGAGCATGCCGACGGCCATGAAGCCGACAGTGGCCAGAACGACGGCGATGATATTGATCCCGAAAAATTCCATCCCGGCCTCCTACTTGCCGAAGCTCAGGATGGCACCGGCAACGCCGTAGCCGACCAGCAAATGGCCACCATCAATCCACAGCAGGCCCAGCGGATAACGCACATCATAGGCGAGGGCGTAGAGATTGGTGGTGAGCGCAAAGAAGATCGCCACGCCGAGCGCGGTCTCCACGCAAGCCATCAGGCCGACATGCCCGAACTTGTCGAACACCCAGGCCAGGCCCAGCACCGCCAGCAGCGGAATGCCCAGTCCGACGCCATACATGCGCCAGGGCGCGGTCGGTGTCTCCATGTCCATGCCGGACATGGCCTGGTAGGGCTCCTGGAAAATCATTCCGTACCAGGCGAAGCCGATCAGGTACATGACGATGAAGGCTGCAAGAACAAACAGCAGATTATGTCCGAAAATGCGTGGCATGTGTTTCCTCCCCGGGAAATCGCGCGTATGTCTCGCGCCTGTTGCGGATGCGAATTGCCCGTTCGCGTCCGGGGAGAAATCCTAATCACAATCCGGAATTGAGGCGAAGCGAAAATGGCCCGGTACCTGATCACAAGCGCGCTACCCTATATCAACGGCGTGAAGCATCTCGGCAATCTCGCCGGCTCGATGCTGCCGGCGGATGTCTATGCGCGCTTCCAGCGCCTGCGCGGCCATGAGGTGCTGTATATCTGCGCCACCGACGAACACGGCACGCCGGCCGAGCTGGCCGCGGCGGCGGCCGGCATTGATGTGAAGGCGTATTGCGACAAGGAACACGAGATCCAGCGCGCAGCCGGCGAGGGGTTTGCCCTCAGCTATGATTATTTCGGGCGCACCTCGAACCCGCAAAATCACCGCCTGACCCAGCATTTCGCGGCCGTTCTCGAGGACAAGGGACTGATCGAAGAGCGCACCGACACGCAGGTCTATTCCATCGACGATGCCCGTTTCCTGCCCGACCGCTATGTCGAGGGCATTTGTCCGCATTGCGATTTCGAGCGCGCGCGCGGTGACCAGTGCGATAATTGCGGACGCCTGCTGGAGCCGACGGATCTGAAAGAACCCTATTCCAAGATTTCCGGTTCGAAGAATCTCGAAGTGCGCGAGACGCGCCATCTCTACCTGTTGCAGACGAAAATGGAGCCGAAGCTGCGCGCCTGGGTGGATGCCGCCGCCGATACCTGGCCCTCGCTGGCGGTCTCGATCGCCAACAAGTGGCTGGATGAAGGGCTGCGCGACCGCTCGATCACCCGCGATCTGTCCTGGGGCGTGCCGGTGGCGCGCGATGGCGTGGTGCGCGAGGGCTTCGAGAACAAGGTCTTCTATGTCTGGTTCGACGCACCGATCGGCTATATTGGCGCGACCGAGGAATGGGCCGATGCCCATAATGGCGACTGGGAAAGCTGGTGGCGCACCGACAAGGGCGCGGACGACGTCACCTATGTCCAGTTCATGGGCAAGGACAATGTCGCCTTCCACACGGTGAGCTTTCCCGCCACCATTCTCGGCTCGGAAGAACCGTGGAAGACGGTCGACCGGCTGAAGGCGTTCAACTGGCTCAACTGGTATGGCGGCAAGTTCTCGACCTCGGAAAAGCGCGGCGTCTTCATGGACACGGCGCTGGAACTGCTGCCGGCGGATTACTGGCGCTGGTATCTGACCGC
>CBDUFA010000172.1:0-4402 GCA_965366295.1 uncultured Hyphobacterium sp. | reverse complement strand
TGCCGTCTTTTGTCAGAACGACTGCCTTTCGCCTGACACTTCTGTCGGCGGCGCTGTTTGCCCTGTCCAGCTTCCTGATCCTGGCCTTCGTCTACGCGGCGTCGGCTGGCGCCGCGTTGCGGCGTACCGATGCTGTCATCAATGACGAGCTGGCCGCGGTCGAACGCCGCTATGACGAATCCGGCATAGACGGGGTCAATCGCTATATCCTGCAGCGGACCGTTGGTGGCAGCGATTTCCTCTATCTCCTGATCAATCCGAACGGCCGACTCCTGTCCGGGAATCTCAACGGCATCCCGGAAGCCAGCGTCGGCGAGGGGGGCTGGCTGGATTTCGTATACGGGCGCGCGCCTGCAGACGGCGATGTAGAGGACCGCGACAGCCGGCGGGCCCGGGCACGGCTGGTGGAGATCGGCGACGGGTATTCCGTCTTCATCGGGATTGATATCGACGATGAGGATAGGCTGATCGGCCGTATGCTGCGCGCCATCCTCGCTGCATCCGCACTGGTGATCGCGCTGGGCATCGCCTCCGGCGTGGTGGTCAGCCGCCGTTTCTCGCGCCGCCTCGACGCCATCAATACCGTCGCCCGAACGGTCAAGGGCGGCGATCTGACCCGGCGGGCGCCCCGCAATGGTTCGGGTGACGAGCTCGACGAGCTCTCCGCCAATTTCAACGCCATGCTGGACCGGCTCGAGGAGCTGATGCACCGGATGCGCAATGTCGGCGATTCCATCGCGCACGATCTGCGCTCGCCGTTGACCCGCATGCGCAACCGCATGGAAGATGCGCTGCGCGAGGATGGCGACCGGAGAAGCCGTCAGGCCGCGCTTGAACAAGCGCTTGTCGACTCGGATGAATTGCTGGGCGTCTTCAATGCGATCCTCAGCATTTCTCGGATCGAGGCGGGCGAGCGCAAGGATTCCTTCGAAACCTTCGATCCTTCGCCGCTCGTCGCCGATATGGGCGAACTCTATGAGCCGGTCTGCGAAGACACCGGCCACAGTTTCGGCATGCAGACAGAGCCGGGCCTCACGATCCGCGGCGACAAGAGCCTCGTCTCCCAGGCGATGGCAAACATGCTGGACAATGCCGTGAAATACACCCCGCCGGGTGGGGCGATCCAGTTGAGGCTTCGCCAGTGCAGCGATGGCCGTGTCGAGATTTCCGTAACCGATACCGGACCCGGCATCCCCGAAGCGGACCGGGTACGCGTGACCCAACGCTTCGTACGGCTGGAAGAATCCCGCAATCAACCGGGCTCGGGGCTGGGTCTCAGCCTGGTCAAAGCGATTGCGGATATTCACGGAGCCTCGCTCGATCTTGCCGAAGGGGCGGGCGGTGTCGATGGTCACGGCCCCGGCTTGCGGATCGCTTTGGTCTTCCCGCAGGTCGAAGAGAAGGCTTGAAATCGCCTGCAAAGCAGTAACGCTTTGCACCATGGCTGACTCGGGAAACGTCTTTAGCGGACACTTGGCTGCAATCGCTGCGGCGGAAGGTTTCGAGCGCCCCTGCGCTTATTCGGCGGAACTTGATGATGCCGGTGCCGCATTTCTCGACGGTGTCTTCTCGACCTCTCCCTATCTCCACCGGATTGCACGGACCCGCGAAAGCCTGCTGGTGGAGCTGGCCGCTACTCCTTTGCGGGAGATGCTGGAAAACATCGCGCGCGAAATGGCGGCGGCCGTCGACTGCGACAGCGAGGCGGCGCTTGCCAGCAGGCTCCGCCAACTGAAAGGCGATGCCCATCTGGCGCTCGCCCTTGGCGAGTTGTCCGGCACGCTCGATGTAATGAGCGCTGCCGGGTATTTGTCGGATATCGCTGATGCGGCGATCCGGGCGGCGCTGGCCGGCCTGGTGCGACTAGGCGCTGTCGATGGCAAGTTCGATCCACCGGAAAATGCCGACAACCCGCTGCCGGGCGTGTTCCTGCTTGCATTGGGCAAGCTGGGCGCCGGCGAGCTGAATTTCTCCAGCGATGTTGACCTCGTCGCGCTCTACGACCCGGACCTTTTGAGCGGACCGGCTGCGGACGATCCGGCCAAGCGGCTGCCACGCCTGATCCGTGCGCTGACCCGTATCCTGCAGGACAATACAGCCGACGGCTACGTCTTCCGCGTTGACCTGCGTCTGCGGCCCGATCCGTCGGCGACGCCGCCCATTCTCTCGGTCGGGGCCGCGATGAACTATTATGAATCGCTGGGCCAGAACTGGGAGCGCGCGGCCTTCATCAAGGCGCGCCCGTGCGCGGGCGATCGTGGCGCTGCAGAGGCTTTCCTGGATCAGCTCCGGCCGTTCGTGTGGCGCCGGACGCTGGACTATGCCGCCGTCGAGGACATTCATTCGCTGGCGCGGCAGATCCAGGCGGTCGGCGACCGGGCCAGGATCCGGGCGGCCGGCCATGACCTCAAGCTGGGCCGTGGCGGTATCCGTGAAATTGAGTTCTATGCGCAGATTCCCCAACTCGTGATGGGTGGACGCATGCCCGGCCTTCGAACGCGTTCTCCTTATCGGGCACTCGCGGACCTGGCCGGGGCCGGCGTGGTCGAGACGTCCGCGGCGGAGGAATTGCAGGCCGACTACATGTTCTTGCGGCGCGTTGAGCACCGCATCCAGATGATTGGAGATGAGCAGACCCAGACGCTTCCCGAAGATCGCGACGCGCGGGCTCGTGTTGCCGCATTGTCCGGGTTTGCGTCGGTCGATGGGCTGGACAGCTCGGTCAGCGAAACGCTGCAACGCGTCCACCATCATTTCTCGCTGCAATTTGCCCATGAAGACAGCCTGGCAGATGAATTGGGAAGCCTGGTCTTTACCGGTGTCGAACCAACGGCGGAGACATTGCAGACGCTGGAATCGCTGGGCTTCCAGTTTCCCGAAACCGCGTGGTCGCGGATGAATGCCTGGCTGGCCGGCAAGGCTCGGGCTCTGCGCACCAATCGGGCGCGGCAGGTCCTGACGCGGGTCGCGCCGCGTTTGCTGCGGGCCATGTCCGATACCGGCGAGCCGGATTCTGCCTTTACCCGCTTCGCGGCCTTCATCGAGGGGCTGCCCATGGGCGTTCAACCCCTCGCCATGCTCCAGAACGAGCCCGAACTGGCAAAGGAGCTGGTTGCGATCATCGGGCTGGCGCCGCGGATGGCGACAACCCTGGCCCAGCGGCCTGCCGTGATCGACGTGATGCTGGATGCACGGTTTTCCCGCCCGCTGCGGGACGATCCGCCGGGCGACCAGACAGATCGCATGGCCTTCCAGATGTCCGAGGCGAGCGGCCCGGAAGATGCCATGAATCGCGGCCGCCGGCTGGTCCGCGAGGAACGGTTCCGCATCGGGTCGCAATTGTTGATCGGCCGCGCCAATGCCCGTGCGGCGGGGTCTGCCTTTGCCGAGCTTGCCGATGTCGCCATTGACGCCATGACCGTAGTCGCGCGCGAGCAACTGGAAGCGCGCTTCGGGGCGTCGCCGGGGCGGTTTGCGGTGCTCGGGCTCGGCAAGCTGGGCAGCCGCGAACTGGCGGCGGATTCCGATCTCGACCTGATGCTGATTTACGACCCGGCCGAAGGGCAGGACCAGTCGGCTCCGGCCTATTTCACACGGTTCACGCAACGCCTGGTCAGTGCGCTTTCGTCACCCACGGAAGAGGGCAGCATGTATGAAACCGACATGCAGCTCCGGCCGTCCGGAAAGGCTGGACCGGTGGCCGTGCGGCTCAGCAGTTTCTCCGATTATTACCGGGATAGCGCATGGACCTGGGAGAAAATGGCGCTGACGCGGGCGCGGGTGATTGTCGGCGACGAAGCGCTCGCTGCGCGCATTGGCGATGAAATCCGTGCGGCGCTGGAACAGACCGTCAATCCGGAGACCATTATCGGCGATGCGCTGGATATGCGCCGGCGGCTCGAGCGCGAGCGTCCCGCCAAGGGGCCGTGGGATCTCAAACGCCGGGCTGGCGGTATGCTGGATATCGAGTTCGTGGCGCAGGCTGGTCATCTCGTCCTGGCGCAGCGCTCCGGATTCCATCACCAGGCCGACACAAGTGCCCAGATCGAGGCCCTTCGCGACGCCGGACTCCTGACAGCGGACGAGGCGGAAACCCTTTCGTCTGCCATGCGGCTCTGGCTCAACCTTTCGCAGGTCATACGTACGGCGCATGGCAGTGGATTCGATGCCGTATCGGCGTCGAGCGCCTTTGCTCAGCGGCTGTCCGAGATTGCCGGTCAGCCCGATATTCACGCACTGGGGCAACACATTGAATCGATGGCGGAACAGATCCGGCGAATCTTCGAGACCTGCCTTGGAAATATGCAGTCGGATGCGACGGAAATCCGACCCCGCTTCGTTGAGTAGGTGCGAGGTCACTCAACGGAGATTGAAATGAAAT
Source organism: uncultured Hyphobacterium sp. (assembly GCA_965366295.1). Taxonomy (GTDB): domain Bacteria; phylum Pseudomonadota; class Alphaproteobacteria; order Caulobacterales; family Maricaulaceae; genus Hyphobacterium. The sequence goes on along the minus strand of CBDUFA010000172.1, from coordinate 21 downwards.
CCTCCCTTATTCTTGCCAGCC
>CBDUFA010000171.1:0-4424 GCA_965366295.1 uncultured Hyphobacterium sp. | reverse complement strand
TTGGCGGACAGATCGGCGTCTGGATCGGGCGCGACAAGGCGTCGGATACCTGGCTGATCCGTCTCACAGCCCTGCTGGTCCTGTTCGTTTCGATCCGGCTGCTGTGGCGGGCGATCGCCGGTGGCTAGGCAGCGGCGCGAAGGCGTGGCCTAATACTGCCGATGCGCGCTGAACCTGTTGCCTTGTCGTTTGAAGAGGCCGAGCGCCTGTTCGATTCGCTCGAACCCATCCCGGTCGATTTCATGATCGGCGAGTGGTGGGGACGGGAGATTGCGACCGGCCACAATATGGACGGCTCGCTGGCGCTGGCCCGCTGGTACGGCAAGACCTTTCTTGACGAAGACAATGTCCATCCGCTGGTCCATCTTGATGGCCAGGGCCGGAAATTCTGCGCCGATCCCGGCAAGATGCCGTTCGGCCCGCGCATGAAGACGCCGCGCTATCCGGGTTGGCTGCTGCCCTCGCTTCGATGGGGGATGAAAGCCTATACGCAAACCCAGAAAACGCGGGCGCGCCTGCGCATGACCGAGTATCGCGGCAAGGTGTCTGCGACCATGTGCTATGACCAGCTTCCGATCCATGATGTCTTCCGCAAGCTGGATGCCAACAATGTCCTCGGCTTCATGGACATGAAGCGCATGCCGCGGCCCTATGTCTTCACGCTTGCGCGGGACGGCACGCCGGGTTTTGCCTTCCGCTGACAATACGCCGGTTCGGGACGCGACAGCGTGAAGACCGGCTGCTAGGCTTCCTCGCAGGAACCCGGGGAGGACTTCATGGACAAGACGATCAGGTATAGCCTGCTGGCCGGATTTTGTGCCTTTGCAGTGGCGTGTTCGCCCACAGAAGAGGTGGCCAGTACGGGCACGGCAACGGGTCCTGCCGATAGCGGCGAAACCCAGGCCGTGCGCCATGTCGAGGAAGCCGGCGTGTTTACCGTTCTGGTCGGCGGCACACCGATCGGCCAGATGGAAATCACCGCGAATGATGACGGCTATGGGGTCGAATTCGAATACCGGAATAATGGCCGCGGCCCGACCCTGAGCGAAAGCGTCACGCTGGATGATGGCGGGCTGCCGACCGGCTGGACGATCACCGGCAATACGACATTCGGCAATGCGGTCGATGAAAGCTTCGACTTCACCGACAGCCAGGCCAGCTGGACCGATTCGACCGGCTCCGATGAGGCCGTGCTGGAATCCGGTGCCTTCTATGTGCCGCAGAATGCCTCCCCCTACTGGCTGGCGATTGCCGCACGGGCGCTGATGGCTGATCCGGACGGTGTGTTGCAGGCGGTGCCAGGCGGCGAGCTGCGCATGAGCGAGATCGACCGGCTGTCGCTGGCCGGCGGCGAGGAGAGCGTTGACGCCATCGTCTATGCCATGAGCGGCACGAGCCTCAACCCGACCTATTTCCTGATGGCCGGTGACGCCTTCTTCGGCCTCATCACGCCGGGCTTCTCGCTGCTGCCGGAGGGCTTTGAAGACGAGGACGAGCGCCTGCGCGGTCTTGCCGCCGAATACGGGGCGAGCCGGTTCGAGGAGATCCAGGCCCGTGTCATTCATGATTATGATGCGCCAATACTGATCCGGAATGTGCATGTCTTCGATGCCGTCAGCGAGACGCGTGGCGCACCGGCCTCGGTGCTGGTCAGCGGCAACCGGATCACGCAAATCGGCGCGACCGACATGGCCGCGCCTGACGGGGCGGTGATCATCGATGGCGATGGCGGCACCCTGCTGCCGGGCTTCTTCGAAATGCACGGCCATATGGGTGAAACTGCCGCCTTCCTGAACATAGCGGCGGGCGTTACCTCGCTGCGCGACATGGGCAATAACAACGAAGTGCTCGACGCGCTTCTGGCCCGGATCGAGTCCGGCGAGCTCGCCGGACCGCGCGTTCACCGCTCCGGCTTCATCGAGGGCCGCAGCCCGTTCAATTCCAATAATGGCATTCTCGTTTCCAGCGAGGACGAAGCCGTCGCGGCCGTGAATACCTATGCCGATGCCGGGGTGTATCACCAGATCAAGATCTACAATTCGATCAATCCGGACTGGGTGCCGGCGATGATCGAGACCGCGCATGAGCGCGGTCTGCGGGTCGCGGGCCATGTGCCGGCCTTTACCAATGCCGATGCCATGATCGCGGCCGGCTACGACGAGCTGACCCATATCAACCAGATCATGCTGGGCTGGGTGCTGGAAGAGGGCGAGGATACACGCACGCTCCTTCGCCTGACGGCGCTGCGCCGTCTGCCGGGGCTCGACCTGATGAGCGAGCCGGTGCAGTCGACGATCAATGCAATCGCGGAGCGCGGCATCGTTGTTGATCCGACATTCGCCATCCATGAAGCCCTGCTCCTGTCGCGCAATGGCGAAATCTCTCCGGGAACGGTCGATTATGTCGACCATCTTCCGGTCGATGCGCAGCGGCAGGCCCGCTCGGCCTGGGCGGACATTTCCAATGAGGAAGACGATGCCAATTATCGCGGCGCGTTCGCGCAGATCACCGAAACCCTGCGCATGATGCGCGACGCCGGTGTCATGCTGGTTCCGGGCACGGATCTGGGCGGCTCCTTCACCTATCACCGGGAGCTCGAACTCTACCAGACGATCGGTATGACGCCGCCGGAAATCCTCGCCTGGGCGAGCCATGGCATGGCGGAATATCTCGGCGTTGGCGACGAGGTCGGGCTGATCGAGGAAGGCTATCTGGCCGATTTCTTCCTGGTACCGGGCGATCCGACGCAGGATCTTCGGAACATCAAGACCATCTCCATGGTGATGGCCGATGGCCGGGTCTATTTCCCGACGGAAATCTATCCCGAATTCGGCATTCTGCCCTTCACCGATGTGCCGAATGTAATCGAGCCGGCTCGATAGGGAGAGCAAGATGAAGACACGCGCTGCTGTCGCCTTCGAGGCGGGCAAACCGCTGGAGATCTGCGAGGTCGATCTCGCGGGCCCGAAGGCCGGCGAGGTGCTGGTCGAGATCAAGGCGACCGGCATCTGCCACACCGACGAATTCACCCTGTCCGGGGCGGACCCCGAAGGCGCCTTTCCGGCCATTCTCGGCCATGAGGGGGCCGGCGTGGTGCTGGAAGTCGGTCCGGGCGTCACCAGTCTGGAACCTGGCGATCATGTCATTCCGCTTTATACGGCCGAGTGCCGCGAGTGCGAATACTGCCTCAATCCCAAGACCAATCTTTGCCAGAAGGTGCGCGCGACGCAGGGCCAGGGCGTGATGCCGGACGGGACCAGCCGGTTCTCCTACAAGGGCAAGAAGCTGCTCCATTACATGGGCTGTTCGACATTCTCGAACCATACCGTCTTGCCGGAAATCTCGCTGGCGAAGGTCCGCAAGGACGCCCCGTTCGACAAGATCTGCTATATCGGCTGCGGCGTGACGACCGGTATCGGCGCGGTGATGTTCACCGCCAAGGTGGAGCCCAATTCCACCGCCGTTGTCTTTGGGCTCGGCGGGATCGGGCTCAACGTCATTCAGGGGCTGAGACTGATCGGTGCCAAACAGATCGTCGGCGTCGATCTCAACCCGGCCCGCGAAAGCATGGCGCGCCAGTTCGGCATGACGGATTTCGTCAATCCCAAGGATATTGCCGGCGGTCATGACGCGCTGGTCGGTCATCTGGTCGAGCTGACCGGGGGCGGGGCGGATTATTCCTTCGAATGCATCGGCAATGTCGATGTGATGCGGGCGGCGCTGGAGTGCTGCCACAAGGGATGGGGCGAGAGCGTCATCATCGGTGTCGCGCCCGCGGGTGCCGAGATCTCCACGCGGCCCTTCCAGCTGGTGACCGGCCGGGTCTGGCGTGGCACGGCCTTCGGCGGCGCGAGGGGCCGGACGGATGTGCCGAAAATCGTCGATATGTATATGGACGGTCGCATCGATATCGACTCGCTGATCACACACAAGCTTTCCCTTGAAGACATCAACAAGGGCTTCGACCTGATGCATGCGGGCGAGAGTATTCGCAGCGTCGTGGTTTATTGATGGAGTCGCGCCCGCAAGGATCAACGGCTATGAGCCTTACGCTGTCTCGCGATGAATGGCTCATGTTGCACGGCGCTATCCGCGAAGTGTTGGAAATTTGGGATGAGGAATTTCCCACCCGAACCGGCTTTGCGATGCAAGAGTACGAGCAATTGAAAGCCAAGCTGAAATCGCATTTGGACCACGCATGACCCCCGTCTCCACCTTCCGCACCTTTGGCGGCACACTGTCCGTCCACGACCATGACTCTGTGGTCACCGGCACACCGATGCGCTTTGCCGTCTATGTGCCGCCGCAGGCGGAACATGGCCCGGTGCCGGTACTGTGGTATCTCTCGGGCCTCACCTGCAACTGGTCGAATGTGATGGAGAAGGGAAACCTTCAAGCCGCCGCTGCGCGTCACGGCGTGATCG
>CBDUFA010000170.1:0-4443 GCA_965366295.1 uncultured Hyphobacterium sp. | reverse complement strand
GTAATAAATCAGATATTGGATAATCCTATCCTATCAATAATTCTGTGGTCTTTGTGATATAGGTCTCGCACCATGCGAACGGAAGATGTGCCCTCCGGAAAAGCGGTAAAATACAGGAAATGAACGCGGATATCGGCGGCAAACTCGATCCGGCGTTCATGGCCCGACGCGATCAGCTCGGCGATCGGGGGCCGGTCCTCCTCAACGACCGCGAAGCGCTCGATCCATTCCGCCAGTTCCTGCGCATCGCGCACCCGCACGCAGCCCGATGACAAGGCGCGCGGGATTTCGTCGAAACGCTGGCGCCCCGGTGTATCGTGCAGGAAGGTGGAATGCGGGTTGGGGAAGATGAACTTCACCACGCCCAGCGCATTGAGCGGTCCCGGCGCCTGCCGCAGCCGGTAGGGAAAACTGGACGCGCTGACCGTCGCCCAGTCAATGGTCGAGGCATCCACGACATTGCCGTCGCGGTCCAGCACCTGGAAGCCGAGACGGCTGACCGCTCCGGGATCACGCCGGAACAGGGGAAGTTCGTCCCGCACCGCGAGCGAATGCGGCGTCTCCCACCAGGGATTGATGATCATGTAGGCCATGTAGGCCGTCAGGGTCGGTGTCGGCCGGGAGACCCGTCCGACAATGACATCATGGCGCCGCACGGTCCGGCCACTGACCACGACCTGCAGGGTGAAATCGGGCACATTGGCGACGATATGCACATCGCCCAGATCGTCGGGAAGCCAGCGGTGCCGCTCCAGATTGGCCCGCAAGGTATCGATCCGGTCCGATGGCGTCCGGTTCAGCCAGGCCAGCGTTTCCGGCCCGGCCACGCCATCGGGCGACAGGCGCGCGGATCGTTGCGCGGCTTGCAGCGCCGCCTCCAGCGGCGCGTCGAAGTCCGGAGCGGCCGTCAGCCCTTCGAGCGTGAACAGATTGTCCGGAAGCTCCGAAACCGGTGTGAAGGGCCGCAGCCAGCCCAGCTGGACAAGGCGCGCGCGCAGGGCACGGACATCGGCGCCGCTTTCACCCCGCTCCATGTGATCCCGGTGCGTCTCGATGGCCGGCCAGTCATTGTCATCGGCGTTCAGCCAGCGCAGCAATTCGCGTTGCAGGGCGCGATAGGCATCGGTCTGCGGGGCCAGCGAATCCAGCATCGCGGCAACCTCGCCGCTTCGCATCGCTTCATCCAGCGCGGCATTGATATTCCAGTTGCGCGGCGGATAGGGCCAGTTCGGCTCGACCGACAACGGGTTGACGCGTCCGGTCAGAAGGTCCTCGGCATAGTCGCGGAACACCCGGCTCGCCAGTGCATCAGCGGTATCGGAAACGATATCCGGAGCGATCTCGCTCAGTGCGTCATAGCTGTAATCCGTCCGGCGAAGCCCGTGCCGCTCGGCCTCTTCGAGGGCCGCGATCAGGCTTTCGAAGGCGTCATTGCGGTCCGGGCCGGTCCATGCCGGAATCGGGGCCGGATCCGCGTCGGGATCCTGGGCTCGCGCCAATGGCGCGGCCAGCAGAAGACAGGCAAGAAGTAACCCCCGGAACATGCGCATATACTAAACTGCAAATGTCCGGAGGCGCTATCGCCAAATTGACGCGTCAGCCGGCGGCCGACCGAAGAAACGCCTCATGCGCATCCAGCGCCTCGATCAGGTCGAGACTGCCATTGCGGTCGACCAGCAGGTCGCGCCAGTAGCCGGCCACCCGCGCCTGGGTTTCAAGCCAGTCCCTGACGGCACATTCCACCGCGCCGGATGTCCGCGCGCTTGCGTCCGCCACAACGTGTCCGCCGATCCTGATATCCGAGACCATTTGCTCCTCCGCGACTCTGCATCTAGATTTGCGAGTCATTCTCATTTGCATGAGAAAGTCAAGCGCGCGGGAGTGTCTGCGCGTCATGGCGGACGAAACGCCGCGCCTCGGCCTTGAACGGAGTCAGCCGGAAGGATCCGGGCGCAGCCGTCAGCAGGTTGAATCCGGCGGGTTCCTCCCGGGTCCGGCCGGAAAACGCGGTTGAGGCCCCGACAAACCAGCTTCGTCCCCGGCTTGTCTCCACCGGGCAGGCAAATGGGATGTGCAGATGGCCGGTCAGCACCAGGTCCGCCGCCTCGGCAATCGGCTGGGCAAAGCGCGCAGCCCGGCGGGTCCGGGCACGTCCCTTTTGCGCGAGCGGTGACAGGATCGGGTGGTGCGCGGTCAGAACTCTTGTGTCCGCATCACTGGTCGCAAGGGCTTGCAGGGGCCGCTCCAGCCGGGCCTGCGACACCACGCCGAGCGACCAGTCGAGCCGGAACTGGGCGCCGCGCGCGGAGTTGAAGCTTTCGACTTGCAACCCGTCCCCGCGAAAGCCGGGCATGGAAACCCATTCTAAGGCCGTCTGCAGGCGCCGCCAGGGGCGGGTCAGGCGGGCTGCGATATTCAACAGCGGTGTATCGTGATTGCCCGGTGTCAGAACGACCGGCACGTCGATCGCGCCGAGAAACGCGGCCGCGGCAGCAAACTCCCGCTTCGATCCTGTCTGCGTCAGATCACCGGCCACGACCACGACATCGGGCGCGAGGGCCGGTAACTGGTCGAGGAAGTCCGCGACCAGCGCCTCGTCCTCGTCGCCAAAATGCAGGTCCGCAATGTGAACGATCCGGCTCATGTCGTGAGGACTTTGACCTTCACGGCCCCGAGTTCAAGGGTCAGCGGGCTTTCCAGCCGCACCGGCTCGCCATCGAGGATGACGGGAACATCGCGGCGCGACATCACCTGCAGGCGCGGCACGTCGACCCGCCAGACCGCATCCGAATCCGGCAGGACAGGTATCGCCGCCTTGGCCAGCCCGCCCGCCAGGTCGGCGACACTCCGCAAGCGCCCGGCAAACACGCCAAGCGCAGTTTCGTCGAGCCCTTCCGGACAGGTCACGTAGAGCGCCGTCACCCGGCGCGGCGGGCCGTCATCGCCCAGCGCCACGTAAAGCCGGCCTCGGAAGAAGGAGCGCCAACCGGCGGCCACATGGGCCGCGACCCGTCCCATCCGGCCCGACCATCCCTTGCCGCGCAGATCCTCCCGGACCTTCACCAGGGCTGGCGATACGCCGATGGCGGCGGCCACGGCAAAGGGGCGGCCATTCACCGAGCCCAGCGCGAGCTCCGTGACATCGGCGTCGTGCCCTTCGGCCAGGACCCTGTCGAGGTCGATCGAGCCATGAAGGCGCCGCGCCAGCAGATTGGCCGTCCCGCAGGGCAGCACGAGGGCGGGCGGCGGGGCGGATCGCCCGGCCAGCGCGTCGAGCACATGCATGACCGTGCCATCGCCACCGGCAATGGCCACGATGTCAGCGTCTCCGGATATGTCGAAATCGCCTGCCACCGGGTCGGACTCGCCGACAATATCCCAGCCGGCATCGGCGATCCGCCGCCGCAGATCATCCGCATCGAGCCCGCGCACAAAGGCGCCGGATTTGGGATTGATCACGAGATGCAGCGATTTGCGGGTCATTCTGTCCTGTTCAAGCTCCGGCCGGTGCGAATTCACGGTTTACCGTCTGTCCTGTCTGACCCATACAGGCCGCAGCTGAGAAGGGATAGACGCATGACGGACCTGCCCCCCCTCGCCTTCTGCCTGTCGCCGCTCGACAGGGGCGAAGACATACGGCGCGACGCCGAGGCACTGGCCGGGCTGGAACAGCATGCAGAAGCGGCCGCCATTCCATTCTTCCGGGCCCAGCCTGCGATGACGCCGGACCGCCGCATGTTACGCCTGCCCCTGGCGCAGGTGCGCGGCTGGCCGCAGGCCGGCCCCCTTATCCTGCTAGGCCTCGACGAGGGCGCACCGCTCTATGCGCTGGACCTCGACCCGGAGGCGGAATTGCCGGGCGAACTGGACATCGTCGAGCCCCGTGCCGCCGCGCTCCGGATGCCGATCGAGGAGACCGGGATTTTCGCGCAAGCCCGCTCGCTGATCGAGTGGCGCCGCAAGCATCGCTTCTGTTCAAACTGCGGCGCTGCGACCGAACAGTCCGAAGCCGGCCGCAAGCGCAATTGCCCGGCCTGCAACACCGAGCATTTTCCGCGCATCGACCCGGTCGCCATCATGCTGGTCGTCAAGGATGACTGGTGCCTGCTCGGCCGGCAGGAACACTGGCCGCCGCGCATGTGGTCGGCCCTGGCCGGCTTCATGGAGCCCGGGGAGACGATTGCCGATGCGGCCGCGCGCGAGGTCTGGGAAGAAGCCGGCATCCGGTGCAATCCGGACAGCGTCGAGATCCTCGACAACCAGCCCTGGCCATTTCCGTCATCCCTGATGATCGGGCTCGTCATCGAGGCCGTCACCGTCGGCATCACGGTCGATCCGCACGAGCTGGAACAGGCACGCTGGTTCTCGCGCGAGGAAGTCATCGACATGCTGTCGGGCACGCATCCGGACGCGGATGTGCCGGACAATATCGCGATCGCGACA
>CBDUFA010000169.1:0-4450 GCA_965366295.1 uncultured Hyphobacterium sp. | reverse complement strand
CGTCGAGCACCAGGGCGGCGTTGATCTTGAAGGTCAGGGCGCGCATGGAATCATCGCCATCGACGGTGATCTTCTTGCGCCGTCCGCCATCGACCGAGATGTAGAAGAAATCGCCCTCGCGCACCGAGGTGCGGTCGGTGACGACCCGGCTGTCGGCATAGGCCAGCGTGCCCGAGGGCAGGCCGAGATCGTCGAGAATGCTGTCGCCGCCCGGATCGACCGAGATGCCGGTGGCCGCGGATATCCCGCCCCGGCCCGAGACCTGGGTGGCGAAATCGACCGCGCCGCTGGTGGCGTCCAGCCCGGCGGCAAAGGCGTTGCGGGTGCCGTTCTGCGTCGCGCCGGACAATTCACCCGTCGTCTTGCCGGAGATATAGACCTTGCCCGACGCAATCTGCACCGAGGCGGCGCTGTCATCGGCATCTGAGCCGACGAATTGCGTCCATTGGGTGGTCGGCGTGGCGCCGTCGGTGAGCTTGACCACCACCGCATCGCGCCCGCCGGAATGGGCTGACAGCGGCGCGGAAGGCGCAAAGCCCGAGCCGGCAGATCCGGCGAAATAGATGTCATTGCCGTCGACGGTGAGCCCGCCGATCGCGCCATCCTCGAGATCGCCGAGATCGACTTCCCAGAGCGCGGCGGAATTGCCATCGGCGCTGTCATACTTGCGCAGCACGGCGCGGCCATCCTCGTTCGAGGCGACCAGCAGCCCGCCATCGGCGGCCACGGCCACGGCCTGGGCGCGTTCATCGCCCGACGCGCCGATGCGGCGGGTGTAATCCAGCGTGCCGTCGGCATTCCAGGCGCGGACATAGCCATCCGTTGCGCCGCCCTGATGGCCCTGCTCGCCGAATGCGGTGGCGGCCTGTCCGGCGACATAGATGCGTCCGTCATCGGCGATGGAGACCGACGCCGGGCTGTCATCGCCCGTGCCGCCAAAGCGCTGCAGCCATTCCTCGACCCCGGCCGAGGTAAAGCGCGCCACGAAACTGTCGGTGCCGCCGATATCTGTGGTCGACCCCAGCGCGCCCTTCACCGAGCCTGCGACGATGATGTCACCGCCGGAATCGATGGCGAGCGAAGCGCCCTCGGCCTCGCTGGCGGCCCCCAGCGTGCGGGTCCACACCGTCTTGCCGGTGGAATCGATCTTCTGCAGGACGAGGTCGCTCTCGCCCTTCACGATGCGGCCATCGACATCGGCGCTGGTCTTGCCGAGCACGAAGAGCGCGCCGTCCGCGCCCAGCTTCGAAGCCATCAGCTCGAGCGGATTGGCCTCGGTCGTGGTCTTCTCCTCGCCATCGTCATTGACGGTGGTGAGCGCATCGGCGCTGGCTTCGAGGCGGCGGGTGAACTCGGTCGTCGGGGTGCCGGAGGCGAGATCTGTCAGCTTCACCACCTGCCCGGCCGCGTCCTCGCCGATCCCGGACGTGCCGGTCAGGTAGATGGCCGGGCTGGACGTGGCGGCGGAGAAGGTGAGCACTTCGGTCGACGCACCGGAGATCCTGAAGCCGAAATTATTGCCCGGGATGATGCCGTTCTCGTCCTTCTCGCCGATCTTGACGCGCTCGAAGCGCGAGATCATGCCCGCCGCCTCCAGCTGCGTGTTGATGTGATCGGCGATGTTGTCGAGATTGCGGACCGTCGCGCCCATGTCGGCGAGATCGATGTTCACATCCGTGGTGATGCCGGACTTCTTCACCGAGACGGTGAAGCGGACATCGCCGGTCAGGCTCGCCACCTCGGCATCGAAATCGCCGGAATGGATCGTGCCGGTATTGTATTCCGACAGGCCGCGCTTGATGGCGATCCCGGACTCCGCCTTGGACAATTCCTCGCCCTTGAGCACGTTGACGCCCTGCAGATCGATATCCTGGAAAAAGCTGTCGAGCTGGCCGACGCCTTCGAGGAAGCGGCGGTTGAGAAAATCGCGGCGCGTATCCGTCGTGGTCTTGTCGCCCGCCTCCTCGGCCAGTGCATAGAGACGGCGCAGCCCCTGGTGCATGGAGAACAGGGACTTGATGTCGGTGGAGGCATCGGTGTCGGAAAACTCGGAGAATTTCGAGTCGAAGAAGAGGCCGGTGGCGAGCACCTTGCGGCTGACCTCGTCGAGCCCGGTGATCTCGCCGCGCACATCCCAGGGCGGCAGCACATCAGCGCCCTTGCGCGCCGCGGCGGTCTGCGCCGCGTTCGCCGTCGCACCGGCCGACTGCGGCGTGAGACCGGCCAGACGGCTCGCCGTCTTGGCCTGGTACCAGCCGGTCAGGGCGGTGAAATCGAAGGGCGTGATATTCACGCGGGCGCACTCCTGACAATTGACCTTGAAGTATCGCGCCGGGAGGTGAGGAATTCGTTTATTTTATTGGTGAATGGGGTGGTTATGCGGGGCAGTCAAAGCGATCGGAGGGAATTCCGACAGAACACCATCCTACAGAATGCCTGTTTCATAGCATTCGATCAGGCAAAGCCCCAAAATGTGAGCGAATACATCATCAAGGGACGTCGCAGAGTAAACTGGCCTTCGCTCGTACCTTTCAACGAAAAACAATGCGTAGCCATCCGCAACCTCATGGATTTGCCATTCTGTTTGCGGGTTGACCAAACGTCCATCAAACATCCATTTCGGAACTTTGAAATGCTCCAGCATTTCAATCATGTCTTGTTCGGTCATTTCTAAGCCGCCTCGCTCAACGCCACCGGCAGGGTGGCGAATTCCGCTTCGCCGCCCATCGGTTTGCGGCGCTCGCACGCGGCATTGAGACGGGCAATATCCGGGCGGCGCAGGCATAGCGCGGCGAGCTCGGCCGCGGAGATGGTGGCGGCCTTCTCGCCCAGCTCGGCATAGACGGCGGCGCAGAAATCGAGGTCCGCCGGTTCTTCGAGCACCCAGCGCAGCTTTTCCAGCCCGCCGCCCGGCCCGGTCAGCGCCACCCGGCGCATGCGGGCATGGTGGCGGATCCATCCGGTCACGCTGGCGCGTTCGGCGTCCGATGCCGCGGCATGGTCGGCCTCGTGCAGGACAAGCGCCGGAAAGGCCTCGCACTGCAACCCGTCGGGAAACAGCATCGGCATGTTGTTGCAGGCAAAGTCGGCATGGGTGTCGGCCAGCAGATGGACGACGCGGGTACAGATGGCCGGGTCGATGAAGGGGTGATGTCCCTCGATGCGCAGGATCGTGTCGGCACCGCTTTCGCGCACCGCCATCGCCATGCGTGCCAGCACGTCGTCTTCCGGGCCTCGCGTGACCATGTAGCCGGCATCGGTGGCTTCCTCGGCAACTTCGTCATTGCCGGCCCCGTCCGGCACGGCGGCAATCACCAGATCGGCCTCGCCGATCAGGCGGCATCGGTCCAGGCAGCGCAGGAAAGCGCTCCGGTCACCCAGTGATTCCAGAACTTTCAGAGGTATGCGGGAGGATGCAGCGCGAGCCTGCACGATGACAGCGAGCGTCATGATCATCCCCCGTATCAAGACCTGAAAACAGGATCGCTCAGCCGGCCTAACGCGGCGTTAACCCGAAGCGTCAAATCGTTAACGCAAACGATTCGTCAGGGACGCCCATGACAACGCTTGCCTCACTGCCTGCCGCCGATATCGAGAGCCTGTTTTCGGGCCGCGATTTCAAGTCGCCGCGCGTTAATCTCGACGGCCAGACGATACTGATCACGGGCGGGACCGGGTCCTTCGGCAAGCGGTTCGTGAAAACCGTGCTGTCCGAATTCAAGCCGAAAAAGCTGATCATCTTTTCGCGCGACGAGCTGAAACAATACGAGATGGCGCAGGAATTCTCGCCGAGCGAATATCCCTGCCTGCGCTATTTCATTGGCGATGTGCGCGACGAGACGCGGCTGGACATGGCGATGCGCGATGTCGATATCGTGGTGCATGCCGCTGCGCTGAAGCATGTGCCGATTGCCGAATACAATCCGTTCGAATGCATCAAGACGAATGTGATGGGCGCGGAAAATGTCGTGCGCGCCTGCATCAAGCGCGGTGTGAAACGTGTCGTGGCCCTGTCCACCGACAAGGCGGCCAGCCCGATCAATCTCTATGGCGCCTCGAAACTGGCTTCCGACAAGATCTTTACCGCCGCCCAGCACATGGGCGGACGCAACGGGCCGGTCTTCTCGGTCGTGCGCTATGGCAATGTCATCGGTTCGCGCGGGTCTGTCGTGCCCTTCTTCAAGAAGCTGATCGCCGAAGGCGCCACGGAATTGCCGATCACGGACGAGCGCATGACGCGCTTCTGGATCACGCTGGACCAGGGCGTGAATTTCGTGCTGTCGAGCCTGGAGCTGGCCAAGGGCGGTGAAGTCTTCGTGCCGAAAATCCCGTCCATGTCGATCAACGAGCTGGCCCGCGCCATGGCGCCGGACCTGCCGCACAAGATCATCGGCATCCGCCCCGGCGAGAAGCTGCATGAGGTGATGGTACCGATGGACGATGCCCGCCA
>CBDUFA010000168.1:0-4453 GCA_965366295.1 uncultured Hyphobacterium sp. | reverse complement strand
AGCGAGAGGATGGTCCAGAGCATGATGCCCAGCGAAAAGGCCACGGCCGCTGCCAGGAGCAGGGCGCGTTTTCGGCCGGGAAGCGGAGCGTGAAGCGGGGCGGGCATGGTGAAAGACTGCGCCGGCCCGCCTTACCGCCAATTCGTCAGATCATGACCTTTCCGTCAGATCAGTTGCAACGGAAACCGTCCGGCCAGTTTTCCGCGATCCCGGCAGCATCATTGTAGAGGAGCAGGGTCATCCGCGGGGTGCAGATGAAACCCCAGTTCCAGTCATCATGAAGCGGTGCCAGCGGATTGGCTTCCAGCACCTCCTCCAGCGACAGGCCTTGATCAACCAGCGGCGCAACCAGGCTGCGGGCCTCGATCAGCATGGCGATGGAGGCTTCGATATCCGCTTCGCTCGCCATCGGCCCGTGTCCGGGAATAATTTGGGTGTCCGGTCCGGCCAGCTCCAGCGCCCTTTGCATGGCCGCGAGATAGCCATCCACCGAGCCCCCGCCTTCGAGGTCGATGTAGGGAAACAGCCCATTGAACAGGACGTCGCCCATATGCAGGACATCGGCCTGCTCGAAATAGACAATGGCGTCGCCATCGGTGTGCGCGTTCGGAACATGGATGGCCTGCACGGTTTCACCATTCATGTGAAAGTGCAGGTCTTCGCCAAATGTCAGGATCGGCAGGAAGCCCGTCGCACTGAACTCGTCGGAGTTTTCCAGGCGCGTCCGGATATTATGGTGCGCGGCTACAATGGAGCCTTCCGCATGGAAGTGGTCGTTCGAGCCGACATGATCGCCGTGATAATGCGTGTTCAGGATAAAGCGCGGTACGCCTTCTCCGGCGATTCCGGCGATCGCGGCCTCGACCTGCGGGCCGGTTCCGGGCAGCTGGTCGTCGATCAGCAGCAGACCGTCTGCGCCCAGCAATAGTCCGAGATTTCCGGCCATCCCGGTCGACAGCATCACCACGCCGCCGCGCAATTCCGTGGTCTCGAACGTCAACTCCTGTGGGTCCTGCGCCTGTGCGGATGCCGCAATGGCCGCCATCGCCAGGCCGGCGAATATCTTTTCCATGGATCATCTCCCCGAGCGTTTGACCGCAATATAGGGCGGTTCACCCCATTCGTCTCGCCGATCACAGCCAGTTTACGGCCTGTTCACCGGGATTCCTGCAAATGACGGCCATGGGAAACGGGCTGAGAATTCTGCTGTTCTGCGTCTTGCTGGGCCTTGGCGCCCCGGCATTGGCGCAGGAAGCCGACACGCCATCGGGCTATCCCGTGCCGCGCTTCGTCTCGCTCAAGGTCAGCGTTGCCCATGGCCGCTCCGGGCCCAGCCGCGAACACCCGATCGTCTGGCGCTATGTCCGCGAAGGCTTGCCGCTGCGGGTCACGGCCGAAGCACCGGGCTGGCGACGGGTCGAGGACCCGGACGGCGAGGTCACCTGGATGCACCATTCCCTGCTGTCCGGGCGCCGCACTGTCTATATGCGCGAGGACACGGATTTGCGGATCCGCCCGGATATCGAGGCCAATATCGAGGCCGTCGCGGAAGCGGGATCCATTCTCGATCTCGAACGCTGCGCCGATGGCTGGTGCCGGGTTGAAGCCCAGGGCCATCATGGCTGGGTCCAGGCCGCCCGGGTATGGGGCATCATGCCGGCCGATCTGGGGCTTGAAGAGACTGAAACACACAGCCTCGCTGCCTTGAGCCCCCCGCCGCCGCGTGATACCGCTCAACCCTGAAAGCGGCGGATGATTGACGGCTTGATCCCCCGCTCCAACAAGCAAAGCGGACCGTCACCGATCGGGATCGAAAATGACAGAACGTCCGAACGCGCTTTCGTACGAAGATTTGCTGCGCTCATCGCGCGGAGAGCTCTTTGGCCCGGAGAATGGCCAGCTCCCCGCACCGCCCATGCTGATGATGGACCGCATCACGAGGATCTCCACGGAAGGTGGCGATTACGGCAAGGGCGAAGTGATCGCCGAACTCGATATCACCGACGATAAATGGTTCTTCGAATGCCATTTTCCCGGGGATCCGGTCATGCCGGGCTGTCTCGGCCTCGATGCCATGTGGCAGCTGGTCGGGTTCTGGCTGGTCTGGGAAGGTAATCCCGGCAAGGGCCGCGCTCTCGGGGTGGGTGAAGTGAAATTTACCGGTCAGGTGACGCCGGACGTGAAAACGGTCCGCTATGAAGTCAACATGAAAAAGATCGTGCGTCGCGGCCTCGTGCTCGGCGTGGCCGATGCCCGGCTCCTCGCCGACGATCGCGAAATCTACAAGGCGAAAGATCTGAAGGTCGGCCTGTTCAAGCCGGAAGATCTCGCGCGTCAGCAGGGCTGAGCCCCCGACACCTGAAGGAGTTCGTCAATGCGCCGTGTTGTTATTACCGGTCTGGGCGTCATTTCCCCCATCGGCAACAATGCCGATGAAGTCAGCGCATCGCTGAAAGCCGGCAAGTCCGGCATCCGCTTCATGCAGCAATTCGCCGATCACAATTTCAAATGCCAGGTCGGTGCCAAGCCATCGATCAATCCCGCCGAGCACGTCGACAAGCGCGTCTACCGCTTCATGAGCGAGGGTGCCGGCTGGTGCTACATGGCCATGGAACAGGCGATTGCCGCCTCCGGCATCCCGCAGGATGACATCTCGCACCCGCGCACCGGCATCATCATGGGCTCGGGCGGCCCGTCTGCCGGCACGATCGTGGATGCGGCAGATATCACCCGCGACAAGGGTCCGCGCCGGATCGGTCCGTTCGCGGTCCCCAAGGCCATGAGCTCGACGGCCTCCGCCACGCTGGCCACCCCGTTCAAGATACTCGGCGTGAATTACTCCATCACCTCCGCCTGCACGACATCGCTGCACTGCATCGGCGCTGCCGCCGAACAGATCCAGTGGGGCAAGCAGGACGTGATGTTCGCGGGCGGGTGCGAGGAAATCCACTGGGCCCTGTCGAACCTGTTCGACGCCATGGGCGCCATGTCCACCAAGTATAACGACACGCCGGAACAGGCTTCGCGGGCCTTCGACAAGGACCGCGACGGTTTTGTCGGTGGTGCCGGCGCGGGTGTCGTCGTGCTCGAGGAATATGAGCGCGCGAAAAAGCGCGGCGCACCGATCATTGCCGAGATCACCGGCTATGGCGCCACCTCGGACGGCTATGACATGGTTGCGCCCTCCGGCGAAGGGGCCGTGCGCGCGATGAAGCTGGCGATGGAAACCGTGAAGGGCGATATCGACTATCTCAACCCGCACGCGACCGCGACGCCGGTCGGGGATATTGCCGAGATGAAGGCGGTGAAAGAGGTCTTTGGCGACAAGGCGCCGATGATTTCCGCCACCAAGTCGATGACCGGCCACTCGCTCGGGGCCGCGGGCGCTCACGAGCTGGTCTACACGCTGTTGATGATGCAGGGCGGCTTCGTGGCCCCGTCGATCAATGTCTTTGACATGGATCCGGACATCGCGACCCTGGACCTGCCCATCATCACCGAGACGCGGGATGCCGAGATCAGAACCGCCATGTCGAATTCTTTCGGCTTCGGCGGCACCAATGGTACTGTGGTCGTCGAGAAGGTTTGATCCTTGATCGATCGCCGGCACCTCCTGACCCTGGCCAGCGGAACCCTGGTTTCCGGGCTTGCCGCATCGAAACTGAACGCTCTTCAGGGATTTGCCGGTGACGCTTTCCTGGAGGCCATCCGGTCCGTGGATCAATTGTCCGCAGCGGTCCGCGGCGAGACAATCGATATTGCAAGCTGGCGTGAAGGGCTCGCGGTCGCTCTGGAGAGCGTCGATCCGGCGGACATCCGCGAGGCGATCGATTTTGACATGCTCGCGCGTCAGGCTGGCTATGCCAGTGAGGGCGTGGCCACCGCTCCGATCCGGTTGACAATCGAAACCGGAGAACGGCTGGCTTTCTATCCAAAGTTCTTCGCAGTCGGGCAGGGAAGAGCCATCATCCCACATGGTCATGCCAACATGGTTTCAGCCCATATGACATTGTCGGGCCGGTTTCATCTAAGGCAATACGACCGTGTTGCGGTTGAATCCGATGCGCTGATAATTCGCCCGACGATTGACCGGACCGTGCGGCCCGGCGAACTCAGTACGATTGGCGACCCGGACGACAATGTGCACTGGTTTGTTGCCGAAGCTGATTCCCATACACTGGATGTCATCATCACCAGCCTTGATGAAACCGCCCCCGACGCGTTTGATATCTTCAATATTGACCCCGACGCGGCCATTCCGCTCGGCAATGATCGCTGGCGCGCGCCGCGCCTTGGCATTCCCGATGCGCTCGCCAAATATGGCTGACGCTTCAGCAAAAAGGACGAGACATGTCTGACACCGTTTTCCCCAAGGGCGATCTGATGAAAGGCAAGCGCGGCCTCATCATGGGCGTCGCAAACAAAAATTCGATTGCCTGGGGTATCGCCCAGC
>CBDUFA010000167.1:0-4461 GCA_965366295.1 uncultured Hyphobacterium sp. | reverse complement strand
ACGGCGTCCGACTCGATCACGAGATGGCTTTGCCAGACACCGGCGCCGATGGAGCGGTTTTCGGCGCGCTCCCGTCCATTGCGGACATTCGGCGCGCGGCGCACACCGGCCGTGCGGATGACCAGCTCGGAGCCTTCGGGCGCCTCGGCCTGGGTCTGGTCGTCCTGGAAGAAAATCGGCGCAAGGCCGGTATAGGCTGGCGGGTTGATCCAGGCGTCCACCTGAGCGTCTTCGACGCCGCGATAGACCGGGGCAAAGCCGAAGCTTTCGAACAACCGTCCGCTCGCCAGATCGCCAGCCACGAACCATCCCGTGATCAGCAACAGCGCCACGCCGCCGCGAAGCCCCCAGCTGTCCGTGCGGGCCCAGGCCGCATGCGGGCGGCGGGCGCGGGCGCCTTTCAACCGTTCGGCCATGCGTTGCTGGTGGGCCAGCCAGACGGCTTGCGATTCCGCGGAGGAATCCGCCGGCTTGTCGGTCAGGGCTTCATGCGGGCGGGCCTGTATGCCGGAATCGTCCTCGACGCGCCGGGCCGCATCCTCGTCATCGGGCCAGTCGATCTCACGCCAGCGCGTCCAGCCGATCCAGCCCGACAGGGCCACCACGCCGGCATAGGCCAGGGCGCGCCAGGGGTCGCCGAGCGCATCCCACAAGCCGAACACCGAGACCACGGCATAAAGGCCGATGAGAAGCACAGCCGGCCACAGCGCCGGCGCAAGGCGCTCCCACAACAACGCGAAGCGTGCCTGGATAAGGGGCCAGAATTTCATCTCGGCAAAACTATCATGTCTCGGAGGCGCGCCTAGCCGCCCCTGCATTACTTATTGGTGAGCTATTCACCGGGCTGGGACTGTTCCGGACTGCCCCAGGACGGCGGCGGACGCTCGAGGTCGCCGCGCAGGCCGCACCCGGCGACCGTCAGGCCGCCAATGATCACGATCAGGGTGACTAGCTTTTTCATGCCGATTGCCTTTCGCGCAGCCGCTTCGTCCATGCCTTGGCCTGTTCTTTTACGCGGATCGGCGCTGTCCCGCCATAGCTGGTCCGGCTTTCCATCGAGGCGCGGGCCGAAAGCACGGTGAACACCTCGCCGCCGAGCCCCGGCTCGACAGCCTGCATCTCGTCCAGCGACAGGCCCGATAGCGGCACACCGCGGGCCTCGGCGGTCTTCACCAGCGCCCCGGCAATGTGATGGGCATCGCGGAACGGCTTGCCCAGCTCGCGCACGACATAGTCGGCCAGATCCGTGGCATCGGAATAGGCTTCGCCGGCCGCTTCGGCCATTGCCTCCTGATTGAAGCTCAGATCGGCGGCCATTCCCGCCATGGCGCCGAGCGCCAGTTCCAAATCGTCCATCGCCTGGAAAACCGGCGCCTTGTCCTCCTGCAAATCCTTGGAATAGGCGAGCGGCAGACCCTTCACGACGATGATCAGCCCTTGCAGCGCCCCGGCGATCCGGCCCGGCTTGGCGCGGACCAGCTCGGCAGCGTCGGGATTGCGTTTTTGCGGCATGATCGAGGAACCGGTCGACCAGGCATCGCTGAGCCGCGCGAAATCGAAGCGCCGCGAGGTCCAGAGCACGATTTCCTCGGCAAAACGCGACAGATTTGTTGCGCAGATCGCCGCGGCCGACAGAACTTCCAGCGCAAAGTCCCGCGTCGCCACACCGTCCAGCGAATTGGCCATTGGCCGGTCGAACCCCAGCGTTTTCGCGGTCAATTCCCGGTCGATGGGAAACGCAGTGCCGGCAAGGGCGGCACACCCAAGCGGGCTTTCATTCAGCCGCGCCCGGGCATCGCGGAACCGGCCCCGATCGCGTTCGGCGGCCTCTACCCAGCACAGCAAATGGTGCCCGAGGCTGACCGGCTGGGCCGTCTGCAAGTGCGTGAAGCCCGGCATCACCGTGTCGGCATGCGCTTCGGCCTGGGCCACCAGTGCTGCCTGGTAGGCCGAGATCAGCTGATCAATGCGGTCACAGGCCGCCCGCAGCCAGAGCCGGAAATCCGTCGCCACCTGGTCATTGCGTGAACGCGCCGTGTGCAGGCGGCCGGCCGGGGCGCCGATAATATCCTTCAGCCGCGCCTCGATGTTCATGTGGACATCTTCCAGCGCGGTGGACCATTTCATCTCGCCACGCTCGACCTCGCCACGGATCTGGATCAGGCCGCGTTCGATCTCTGCCGCATCCTCGCTTGAAATGATGCCCGTTGCGGCCAACATTTGGGCATGAGCTAGGGAACCGGCGATGTCCTCGAACGCCATGCGTTTGTCGATGCCGATCGAGGCATTGATGGTTTCCATGATCTCGCCGGGCGCGCCGGAAAAGCGGCCGCCCCAGAGAGCATTCTTGGTGTCATTTCCGTCCGTCATGGCCGGGTCCAGTCATAAGGTTCGCGCGATGCAGGCGTCGTATATCAAATACGGGATTATCACATGCACGGTCATTCTGGTGGCCGCAATCATCTATGTGCTGTTTTCGGGCATGCAGGGGCCGCCGCCGTCCGGCCTGGAAAGCTATGCGCGAGGCGACATGTCGGCCTTTGAAACGCTGGACAATCCGCCGGCCCGCCCCTCGCACACCTTCGTCGATCCCGAAGGGGTTGAACGCACGCTCGCCGATTTCGAGGGCCAGGTGATCCTGGTCAATTACTGGGCCACCTGGTGTGCGCCTTGCGTGGTGGAAATGCCGTCCCTCGATGAGCTCCAGGCGCGCTATGGCGGCGATAACTTCCAGGTTGTCACCATCAGCGCCGACCGGCGCATCGAGGAAGCCGAGCAATTCTTCGCCGAAAATGATCTGCCCAACTTGCCGATCTATCACGACAATTCCTTCGCCGGCCCAACCGCCGTGGGCGCGCGGGGCCTGCCCATGTCCATCATCTATGATGCCCGTGGCTTCGAGATGGGCCGCATGCCGCGCGATGCGGAATGGAATACGGAGGATGCTTACGCCCTGATCGAGACCGCGATCCGGATGGGCAGCCGCTGAGCCCGCCGCCGGTCATAAAAAGAAAAACCCCGGAGCCGCGCTCCGGGGTTATGACTTGGCGGTGAGGACCGGCGCCTAGAGGCCGGCCTTCGTCAGTTCTTCTTCCAGTTCCGGCAGGGCCTTGAACAGGTCCGCCACGAGGCCGTAATCGGCGACCGAGAAGATCGGCGCTTCCTCGTCCTTGTTGATGGCGACGATGATCTTCGAGTCCTTCATGCCGGCGAGGTGCTGGATCGCCCCGGAAATGCCCACGGCAATGTAGAGCTCGGGGGCCACGACCTTGCCGGTCTGGCCGACCTGATAGTCATTCGGCACATAGCCCGCATCCACGGCGGCGCGCGAGGCGCCGACAGCGGCGTTGAGCTTGTCGGCAATCTTGTCGAGCAGGACGAAATTGTCGCCCGATTGCATGCCGCGGCCGCCGGAAATGACGATCTTGGCGGCCGTCAGTTCCGGACGGTCCGACTTGGACAATTCCTCGGAGACGAATTCCGACTTGAACGGGCCGGACGGCGCATCGATCGTCTCGACCGATGCCGAGCCGCCATCACCGGCTTTCTCGAACGTGGTCGGGCGCACGGTGATCACCTTCTTGGCGTCGGAGGACTGCACCGTCATCATCGCATTGCCCGCATAGATCGGGCGAACGAACGTGTCCGGGCTTTCCACCGCGACGATCTCGGAGATCTGCATCACGTCGAGCTTGGCCGCGACGCGCGGGGCGAAATTCTTGCCCGTCGTGGACGCCACCGCCATCAGCACATCGTAATTGTCCATCAGCGGCAGGACGAGTGCTTCCAGCGCCTCGGCGGTCGGCTTGCCGAGGGCATCGCTTTCCGCGTGAAGCACCTTGGCGACACCGTCGATCCCGGCCGCCGCCTTGGCGACATCGCCGGCGCCGGAGCCGGCCACCAGGACATGGACATCACCGCCAATGGCACCGGCAGCCGTGACAGCTGCGCGCGTAGCATCATTGAGGGCGGCATTATCGTGTTCGGCAACGAGAAGGATGCTCATCAGATCACCCCTTCCTTGTTTTTCAGCTTGTCGACCAGCTCGGCGACGCTTTCCACCTTGATGCCCGCTTCACGCTTGGGCGGTTCGGTCACCTTCATCACTTTCAGGCGCGGCGCGATATCGACGCCGTAATCGTCGGGCGACTTGGTGTCGATCGGCTTGCGCTTGGCCTTCATGATGTTCGGCAGTGACGCGTAGCGCGGCTCGTTGAGGCGCAAATCCGTGGTGATGATCGCCGGCATGTCGACCGCGATGGTCTGCAGACCGCCATCGATCTCGCGGGTCACATTGGCCTTGCCATTCGCGATCGCGACTTCCGAGGCAAAGGTTGCCTGAGGCCAGTCGAGCAGCGCGCCCAGCATCTGGCCGGTCTGGTTCGAATCATCGTCGATCGCCTGCTTGCCGAGGATCACCAGCTCCGGGCTTTCCTCTTCGACGACCTTGGCCAGCAGCTT